>CANHQZ010000007.1 GCA_947463125.1 Flavobacteriales bacterium
AGTTTCTGAATAAGCCCGCCCGGATTCCAGATTTTCGTAGCACTTATCACTTGTAACAATAACAATTGCTTTTACAGAAGGCTGCTTCCTGCATGCTTCAAGTATGTTTACAGTGCCCATAACATTCGTCTGATAAGTTTCTATCGGATTCTGATATGAATGACGGACCAATGATTGTGCAGCAAGGTGAAATATAATTTCCGGTTGATGCTCATCAAGATATATCCTGAACTTTTGCAGGTCATTGATATCGCCCTCAACCGCGTTTATTCCTAGATTTAATAGATTAAAATGCATAGGTGAACTTTCAGGATATAATGAATACCCGAAGACGTTGGCATTCAATCTAGTTAGAAAATAACTTAGCCAGCTACCCTTGAACCCAAAAGAGCCAGTAATAAGCACTTTCCTGCCTTGATACGCACCTTCCAAAATATTTATCATTCCCAAAGTTTCCACTTTGATTGATCTGACTCCCACAGTTTCTCGAGTTCAATTTTATCCCGCAAAGCATCCATACATTTCCAAAAACCATTGTGTTTATATGCCTGTAATTCGCCGTCTCTGGTCAATTTTTCCAAAGGCTCATCTTCCCACATCATTTCACTCATTTCTCCCTTCAGATATTGAAAAACATGTGGTTTGAGAACAAAGAATCCACCATTAATCCATTTACTGTCGTCTTTAGTTTTCTCCTTGAAAGCGCCGACAGCGCCAAATTCATTTAACTCAATCCCACCAAATCTAGCATCCATCCTCACTGCTGTAACAGTTGCTATCTTGCCGTGGGCTTGATGAAACCTCACCAAATTATTTAAATCAATATCTGCAACACCGTCACCATAAGTAAGCATAAAATCTTCATTACCTACATGCTTTTCCACTAACTTAAGTCTTCCAGCGGTTTTAGTATTAAGTCCAGTATCAACCAATGTAACTTTAAAAGCCTCGGTCTTACTTCCGAGTACTTGCATTGAATTATTTGCTACATCAATGGTTACATCCGAATTGTGTAGAAAATAATTCATAAAATACTCCTTAATGACATATCCTTTGTAACCTAAGCAAATGACAAAATCATTAAATCCAAAGTGACTATAGATTTTCATGATATGCCAAAGAATGGGTCTACCACCTATCTCAACCATTGGCTTTGGTCTAAAATCAGTTTCTTCAGAAATCCTAGTGCCTAAGCCACCAGCTAATATTACAACTTTCATGTTTTGTTTTATCCTAAGTATTTTGTTTCCCACAACATTTTGGGCCGAATTTGTCCAATCCAAGATCCTGTGTATTCTTTTCTCATCGCACCAGTATCAACCATGGTAAATTCAACCGCTTCCTCAATAATAGCCATATTGCTAGAATCTTCAGGAACCAGATAAGCATTAATTTTGTATGAATTATCATTTAAGAAATTACCAGGGATTGTTGCTTTGGTTACATAAACGCCCTTTTTCAATTTTTTCCCATAAAAATTGTCTTTATTTAAGGTAGCTGATGGCCCATTAAATGTCGCTAATATGCAATTACCAAGATTATCAAGCAAATGAAAACTTGCTGAAATAGCCACATCATCATGTTTTACTGTAAATTCCATTTCAATCTCTATATCTTCCGATAAATTGTAGTTATCAAAACACATCCCGTTAGAAAGCACCCTGATTGAGTTAACAAAAGCATATGGGCACTCTACTTTGTATTTTATGTTTTCTTGGTAAACTTCAGAAGATTTTTTGGTCCCTGTATTTATATAATCTGAAATTATTTGACTAGCAGAACCAATTTTATTTACTTTTCCAGTTTCCATATAAATAACTTCATTGCACAAAGTTGCTACCGCTCCCATATTATGGCTCACAAACAACACTGTCCTGCCTTCTCCCTTGCTCACTTCACCCATTTTACCCAGGCATTTTTTTTGAAATTCCGCATCGCCCACAGCCAGTACCTCATCAATAATCAGGATCTCGCTTTCCAGGTGGGCTGCCACACCAAATGCCAGCCTCACATACATGCCGCTGCTGTAGCGCTTCACCGGCGTATCCAGGTATCTTTCCACCCCGGCAAAATCCACAATTTCATCCAGCTTGCGCGTAATCTCATGTTTGCGCATGCCCAAAATGGCGCCATTCAGGTATATGTTTTCCCGGCCCGTAAGCTCCGGGTGAAAACCGGTGCCCACCTCCAGCAAGGAGGCAATGCGGCCCTTTACCTTTACACTGCCCGTGGTGGGTGCCGTGGTTTTCGACAGAATTTTCAGTAAGGTACTCTTACCCGCTCCGTTGCGGCCAATGATGCCCAATACATCTCCCTGCTGCACCTCAAAATTGATGTCTTTCAATGCCCATACGTAGTCCGAATCTGCTTTTTGAGACCGGTCATTGGTGCTTCCTATCTTCAGCAATGGATCTTCCTTGCCCTGCATGCGATACCACCAGCGGGTGAGGTCATCGCGCATGGTTCCGCTGCCCACATTGCCCAAACGGTATTGTTTGGAAACATTTTCTACTTTAATTACTGTTGCCATACTTTAATTACACGGTATCCATGAACGTGCGCTCTACTTTGTTAAAAATAACAATACCACCCAAAAGGCTCATTACCATAAAGACCGTGCTATAACCCAAACCCCACCAGCTAAAAGAACCACCACCCGTAAAAGCAAATCGGAAGGCCTCAATAATATGCGCTATGGGGTTCAACTCAGCCACCAAACGGTAGGTTTCCGGGAGTGCCGAAGTAGGATAAATAATCGGGGTGGCATACATCAATATGCTTATAGCAAAAGGCATGAAAAAACTCAAATCACGGTATTTGGTGGTGTAGGACGAAATGATGATGCCGGTGCCCAGGGAAATACCCGCCATTAGTAATAAAAGCAGCGGTGTTGCAGCTATGTATAAGTTTGGAGTAATGGAGCCATCATACCAGTACCAGGCCCAAAACGCCAGAAATACCAGAAACTGAACACCCAGTTTTACCAGATTTGAAAGAATCAGTGAAATGGGAGCCACCAGCCGCGGAAAATACACCTTGCCAAACAAATGGGCATTGGAAGTAAAAGTGGTGGATGCACCGCTCAGACAATTGCTGAAATAGTTCCAGAGGGTGGTTCCGGCCAGGTAGAAAAGTGGGGCTGGAATATTATCGGTAGGAATCTTGGCAACCGTTCCAAACACAAAGGTGTAAATAAAAACGGTCATCAGAGGACCCAGAAAGAACCAGATGGGGCCCAGAATGGTTTGTTTGTATACCGAAACCACATCCCTGCGGATAAAAATCTGTATCAGATCGCGGTATTCCCATACTTCCTTAAGTTTTAAGTCAAACCAGCGGCCTTTGGGCTCAATAATTTCGGTCCACTGTTCTATATCGGCTGTATTCGTTGCTTTATGCATGTACTAAATATTCATCAAATGATTGTCTGTGCAGCCCATTTTCCTATGCATGGTTTAGCGCAGAAATCAGTCTGGAAGAAATGTGCTTGATTTCTTCGTCGGTAAGGTCAAAATAAAAAGGCAGCCTCAACAGGCAATCGCTGTATTTATCAGAACAGGGGAGCACGCGCCCATCATGCTTTTTTTTATAATAAGGACTACTGTGCAAACTCAAATAATGGAAAACAGTATCGATATTTTCGCTCTTGAGCTGCTCTGTAACACGGGTTCTTTGATCCACATTATCAAAAACCAGGTAATACATGTGCGCATTATTGGTAGCATGTGCAGGTACCAATGGTGTCTTTATACCGAAGGCATCCACATAACCATTTAGGTGTCGGTGGTATTCATTCCAGATATGCAGCCTGCGCGCCTGAATAAGGTCCATTTTCTCGAGCTGAGCCCAGAGGAAGGCCGCTATAATCTCAGAGGGCAGAAAAGAACTTCCAATATCCACCCAGTTATATTTGTCTATTTCTCCCCTGTAAAACGCGGTTCTGTTTGTTCCCTTTTCCCAGATAATTTCCGCCTTACTGATAAAGGAAGGATCATTTACAACCAGCAGACCGCCTTCTCCTGAGATGATGTTTTTGGTTTCATGAAAGGAAAAGGCCGCCAGATGGCCGATGGAGCCAAGGGGGCGTTTTGTGCCATCGCGATCCATATAAAAACTGTCGATGGCCTGTGCCGCGTCTTCCACCACAAACAGGTTGTGGCGCGCTGCCACATCCATGATCGTATCCATGTCGCAGGCCACACCGGCATAGTGCACTGCCACAATCGCTTTTGTTCTTGGGGTTACCAGCGCCTCAAGGGCATCTTCATCCATCCCCGGATGATCTTTTCTGCTGTCAGCAAACACCACTTTTGCCCCCCTGAGTACAAACGCATTGGCCGTACTTACAAAAGTGTAAGAAGGCACAATAACTTCATCGCCCGCTTGAATATCGAGTAGGATGGCAGCCATTTCAAGGGCGTCCGTACAGCTCGTGGTGAGCAGGCAGAATGGAAAAGAATATTGGGAACGAAAAAAATCATGACACTTTTGGGTGTATTTTCCGTTCCCTGACAATTTCCTGGATGCCACCGCATCCGCGATGTACTCGTATTCTTTACCCGAGACGTAGGGTTTATTGAAGGCAAGCCTGCTCATGTACGCGATGATGTTAACTCAAACCCAAAAATCGCTCAATATTCCTGTGCGCCACATTCAGCATCTTGTCATGGTCAATGCCTGTTTCAGCACAAAGGGTTTCAAACCTCTGCCGCAAATGTTCGTGGGTATATTCAGGGTGATCTGTTCCAATACAAATCCTGCGGTCAAAACTGCTTAATAAAAACCGGATGTCATCGTCTACAGAGCTTCCCTGATACTTCATGAATGTCATGGACAGATCCAGCAATAAATTCTCATTGAATCTTACCAGTTCGGCATATTTAAGAACCTGAACATCTCCTCCATGCATTAGTATTACCTTGGTTTTTCCGGCACTTTTCAAAAATCTTACCAAATAATATAACGGATCATTTACAGGGTATTTGTTCATTGAGCAGTGCGCATAGGTGCAGTAAAGAACTACCAGCCCATTTTCACCACAGGCATGCATGACTTGGCTGACAATATTATCTTCATAATCCAGGTTGCTGATGCGTGGGTGTATTTTAATCCCTGCATATCCGAGTGATTTTATCTTTTGGATTTCACCCATGTAATCAGGATGGTTAATATCAAAACCTGCAATGGGAACCAACTCCGGATATTGCTGACATTTTTCCATAAATGTTTCATGGGTATACTCCTCTGTGCCGGGCAATCCCACCGCCATGGCTCCACGGTAACCATTCGCTTTCAGATCGGAAACCAATTTTTCAAAACCGGCATCCAAAGACCGGCCATACCAACCACCGGATACGGTGGGATGAGAGAGAGAATCGAATATAGGTATCATATAGGTAATAATATCATTTCAGTGGTAGTCTGGCCAGGCCTATTCCTTCCTTGCCGTATTGATTGCCGCAATATATCATATAGAGATATCCGCCGTATTCCACCACATGGGGATAGCTCATTGCTTCAGAATCCCAGCCGGAATCAGACACATTGATGCCCACCAGGTCATCTCTTCTTGTCCAGCTTATTCCGTCTTCACTTACCGCGTAACCAATTCGATATTGCGCACCGCGATAGGTATACCACATATGATAGATTCCACCGCGCTTTATAACACAAGGCTTGCAAATGGCATATTCTGTTTCGTTTTCAATATTGATGCAGATTTTACCCGTGCGATTCCAGTCAATACCGTCATCGCTTTCTGCATAACGAATAACATAGTAATGCAAATGTTCGTTGCCTTCACCCCATTTTAGAAAACTTGTATACCACATTTTCCAGCGGTTGTCATCTTCCATTACAAAGACAGAACCAATTGAAAAAGGCTCTTCATTGGTGCGTTCGAGAACAGGAACACGGGAATACCTTTCAAAAGTACCCGTTTCATCATTTTTAATAGCCAATCCGGGAAAATTCAAAAAAGGGGTTAGCACCGATGGCATCCATCCAACATAGTACATAAAATCCCGGCCCTTGTTGCGCGTAATCACGGGATATGATACGCCGTTTTCGTCAAAACAACCAAGCTCTCCTAAGTCGAGCAGTGGCTCGGGCTCAATATCAAAAACAGGCTGGGCGGCCTCCAGGTTGATGCGGGCGCGGCCAATTCTGGAACGATTTTGATCGTCTCTTCCTGTCAGGTAAATATCAAACACGGGACCATTCCCATTATTGGCAAGGAAAGAAGGGCCGGTCCATGTCTTCATCCACCAGATATTTTCGCTGGCCATGGCAATACGGCCTAATTTTTCCCACTTGCTGTGATTATTCAACATTGACAGTTTCAGAAATTAAATACCTCGGTCTATTCTTGGTTTGGTCAAAAATATTGGAAATATATATGGAACAAATACCGATAGCTGTGAGTATCAACCCGCTGAAAAACATAATAACAACCATCAAACTTGACCATCCTTCCAAAGCGCCTATTCTAAAGTATTTATAGACGATAAAAAGGATACCCAGAAAGGCCAGTAGAGAGGTAACCAATCCAAGGTAAAACGTAATAAAAAGTAGTTTATTGGAATTGGTGGTTGCCACATTGACTGCGTGTCTTATCAGCTTCGTAAATGAGTATGAGCTTTTGCCTGAATAACGGTTTTTGTGTTCAATATCCAAGACAGCATAATCATATCCGGCCCAGCGCAATGCCCATAAGTAAGCCTTATTGTAATCATTGTACTTATTATATCCATCAATTGCCTTTCTGCTTAATATGGTATAATTACCTATGTTAGGATCCATATCAAAATTGCTAATTACCTTCAAAAAACGATAGTATGCTTTGGACATGACATTTTTCAAAGGGTGGTGCTCTCTGGTTATCGTTCTGGTATATACAATATCAAAGCCTTGTTTGATGATGCGGTAAAGCTCCGGAATATAGACTGGGTCATGTTGCAAATCACAGTCCATAAGAATCAGATAATCACCCTGAGCCATTTCCATAGCTGCTGATATGGCGTTATGCTGACCGAAATTTCTGCTCAGCCTGACTCCTTTAACCCGATTGTCAAGGCTCGCGGCAAGGCAAATTTCTTTCCATGAATTATCAGGACTTCTGTCCTCTATTAGCAGTATTTCAAAATCTGACGTAACCTTTTCAGTGTGCTCAACAATTCTGTTGACCAGTTCCTGAACAATTCCTTCGCCATTATATACCGGAGAAACTATAGATATGTGGGGTTTCTTAGTCATGAAGGTTCATTATTCCGGCCTATCAGCCTGGTAATAAATTCGATATTGCTGCGGTCAGACTCACCGGGGACCATCACATTGCCCTGTCCATCGGCAACGCCTATGATATAGGAAGGCCGGCTGATGTCATCAACAATGATGGCGCCTTTCTGCCCCATGTAGCCACCGGCCACGATCTCAACGCCATTGAGCACAGTGCGACCCATGATATTTCGTATCAGATAATCCGTTTCAAGAATACCCAGAACAGTACTTGAGATGCCGGCCCTGATATCCACCCGGTAAACCCCGGCGCCTTTCTGCATGATTTCCGAGATAAAGTTCCGACTGAAATTTCCAATGCCTACATCAAATATGAAGGTATGTCCGGTTACCACAGCTATTTTTTCATCTGCTAGGGAAAGGGTCTTTATAGATGCGCCAATGATACAATCGGGGAATTCATTAGCTGCATACATGCTGACCTCCCCGGTACCCTGCGCCGCGGTATTCACCAGCGCATTTGCATGCAGCAACTTCTGAAGCATCAGCTCTTTCAGAGAACCCTCACCTGATAAAAGTACTTTTTTCCCTTTCAAACCCTTTACTACCTGCTGTATGAGCTGCATGGCTGAATCAGCCCAGGTATTGTAATCACTGTAGAAGAACAACCTTGATTTCCTGACACCCTCCCTGGCCATGTTGATCAGCTCTTCTGAATTCTGACATTTGAGGTCATCGTCAAACAATACGATATCCACTGCACCATCTGCCAGTTGAATAACCTGTTCCAGAACCTGAACTTCTCCAAGTTCAATGAAGGCAAGGATATTAGACACACTCTCCCTTACCGCAGGTATCAGTGTTGCAGTGTCGGTTTCAAGCGGAAACTGCTGTATAACAAGCACAGAACTCTTATTAGTCCGGCTTACGAGATCCCTCACATCAGAAAGTCTGTCAGATAATCTTTGAATTATTTCATTCACTTTTACGGCTTTTTATGATAGAACTTCGGATAGAACACATTTACTTTCTCTCCTTTGCTGAGGTATTCAGCCACCTGTCTCACAAGGTCACGTGACGGATTCTCCTTGTTGATCTTGCTTACTTCCATGATCAATATCCTGTAATCAACATTGTATTCCGCGGCAAACTCCTCAATTACATTCAGATAGGCATCATGGAACTGCGCATAGCCCATAACCAGCTGAAGATCATCAGACCCCTTCAATTGCATTGTTTTCGGGGAAATGTAAGCACTGCTAATCCCCGATACCCTGATAGGGTCAATACCGGTAGAATAGCCCATTTTTTCAAGGATAACCAGCATGCTTTCTGTCTGTGCGTTGCCAGCGCCCCGACCCATTCCCATCAATGTAGTATCAACAACAGTGGCTCCGTTTTCAATGGCTGCAATGTTATTGGCATTGGCCAGCAATAAGTTATTGTGACCATGAAATCCAATCCTGACCTTTACACATTCCGTCAGCAATCTGATATAATGGGCCACTTCTGAAGGCAGCATTCCACCCGCACTATCCACCAAAGAAATCATATCCGCGCCGCATGATTCCATGTTCACTGCTTTTTTGCACAATTCATAGGGTGAAACAACATAAGATTTCATGAAATTATATCCAACCTCCATGCCCAGGGTTTTGGCATAGTCGATATACTCCAAGGCGCTCTCATTTTTACTTACATCGGTGCCGATTCTGATGAAATCACATCCGCTCTCAAAGGACATTTTAATGTCATCTTTGGTACCCACACCCGGGATGAAAAAGAATCCAATTTTTGCGTTTTTCTTTACCGATGACGCTATACGGGCAAACTCCTCGTCAGACAGTATGGTATTAACTCCTTTCCTGGCAGCACCGAGCCCTATTCCGTTGCCAATTTCGATATATTCAAATCCGTTTTCGGCGAGGGCAGATGTCAGTTGAAGAACCTCGTCAGAAGTCCACTGCCCATCTATAACATAGCTGCCGTCTCTTATGGTGCAATCAAGAATGCTAATCATTTAGGTCCATTTCTATTTGAATTGTTGTCATAGCTTTTTTTACAATTACATCCAGTTCGCCTTTAGAAGCGGCAGATGCCAGTAAATAGCCGGGTCTGCTTCTTCCATCGCGAATCTCCGCGATTATGTCACCAGGTTTTTTCTCAACATCACAGGCTAAAATTCCATTTATTGCCCTGGCTTCATCCAGTCCTGTTATTTCTTTTACCTTGCCTTCGGGCAACATAATAAACTTAAGTATACCGGGATTTTTACGATTAACTGTCACCGGCTCAATGTTACCCAAAGCCGCATGCAAGGCCCAGGTCATGACATCAACGCCGGTAGTTGCGGGCATGAGATGGGTAATTACCTTACTGCCACATCCGCGTATCGCAAATTCAATGAGCTTTACATCATCTTTTCCTACCATCAGTTCCACATGGATGATTCCGTTCCCGATGTTAAATCCGTGAACCAACTTATCAATGAATTCATGGATAAGTTGGTACTGCGCCGGGCTGAAATCAGCCGGATAATTCAGCTGTATATCATAACGATAGGGTAGTGGAGACTTTATTTTGTCACAAATACCAAGAATGATTGGCTTACCTCCTAAAACCAAGGCTTCAACCGAACTTTCGGTTCCTCTCATGAACTCCTCAACTAACACAAATCCCGAAAAGGATGCGGCCTTGCTTATTTCATACGAAGCGTAAAGTTCTTCCGGATTATCCACTACAAAAACTCCTCTGGAAGAAGCACTATCAACCGGCTTCAGAATAGCCGGATAACCCATTTCTGCCAATGCATCAACCGCGTCGGCCAAGGTATTTGTAAGTCTGAACGTTGGTATACCCAATCCAATCTCCAAAGCCCTCTGGCGCATGGCGTGCTTGTTTGTGGCCCTAAAGGCCAGTTCCTCGCTGTGGTAGGGTAAATTCATCCTGGCAGCAACATAAGCAGCTGTCTGCACACCAATATCTGCAGAGGTGAATATGGCTTCGACCTGGTGCTCAAGGGCAAATGCCAGGCTGCCTTCTTTATCCTTCAGGTCAATTTGCCTGAAGACATCAACATATGAAAGTCCTTCCGGTCTTGATTCCCAATCTGTGGCATACACTTTCAGACCCATTTCTCTGGCCCGCCGCAACCAGGGTACCTGCCAGGTACCACAGCCCAGTATCAGAATCTTTTTTCCGGTATAGGAATAACTCATGATTTGTTTTCCAAATCCACTGCATCAGAAATGGACGCATTACCGGCCAGCTTGTTGGTGGCAAAAATCATCATCCAGCGCCCTTCAAAAGAGAGCCAATCCTCACTTTTGCCTTCGTCTATGCGCATCACCCCATGGGGAATCACAGCATTGAAAAAGAGAACATCGCCAATGTCACATAAATCATCTCCAAAAATGAGTTCCCCGTTTTCAGCTTCTACATACATCCCCCCCGAGGTAAAATCCACCCCTTTCTTAGACATGATGAGCAGCGGCACGGTCAGCTGATGATGGTCAACCGGATCACTGTGTTTATTCAGTCCCCCGACTGCCTTGGGATAAAACTGAAATGACAGCCTTGCCGTACAATCATCTTCGGGTTCAGCACCCAGGAACTTGTCTCTGGGTAATCCGTTAATGAGATTTTTCAGATAATACCCATCCCTGAATAACTGAAAGAAGTTAAATACATCCTGATTCCAAGGAAAGAAAACAAACTGGTGAAAACAACCCTTAACATATGCCCGGTCATCCCAAATATTGAGCCTGTGAAAATTCGGTGCGCCGGCTTTAATGGCATGATAATTCGGGAGTGAATTTCTACCTACCCCACCCAGGTATTCGCGGATTTTAATGATCTTTTCAGGATCAACCAACCGTTTGAATATATAGACGTCACCAGCTTTAATATCTTCCCTTATCCTCGATATCTCTTCAGGATTATCGATAATCTGACGGTAATCATCTACAAATTTTACATTTTTAGCATATTTCATAAGTGTCTTTATGAATGTTTTTTACATCGATAACTTATTGATCTGTTCATTACGCAATAGCACTTTGACCTAAATGAACCATATATTGTCATTCATTCAAATGATTTCAAGGTTTTAATATTACTATTTTTCAATGGCTATCATCTCAAAACCACTCTTCTCATACATTTCACGATTAACTATTTCAGCACCCTCAAACAAATATGGATAAAAGCAGGTGAAGTGGGGTTTTCTGTAAATAACCTTACCGCCGCCGCGATATTCCTGTTTAACCGTGCCGATATCCGGAAGCCACATATAGCAATTATTTACCAAAACCAGCGTTTTTGCAGTATCAGCACAAAACGGCGTTTGGGTTTCAACGGGCAGGTAGGGAAAACAATCATGTGGCACGGACATTGTTTTTCCGGGTATTTTCATCTCACTCTCGTAAACAACTTTTTTATAGCCGGTAAAATGGGCATTGACGTGTTTGCTGAAATTACGCGGATAATCAACTTTACGGTATTGAACCGCAACATACAGGTTTGTGAGCAAGGCCAGGCCTGCTATGCCATACAAAACAGCCGGTTTATCCAGTTTTGGCTGCTTAAAAAGCCACCAGCAAAACAACAAAACCATGAAAGGATAAAACTGGTGAAAAGTGCGGCCGTAAAAAACCATTTTGCCCAGGATGGGCCCCTGTAACATGAATGCGAACAATGCTAACATGGCCGAAACAGAAAATAACACAGGAAGATTTTGCTGAAGTTGATTTTTCCATGACCTATTGCTGACTGATTTCCCAAATTGAATCAACGCGATAAAAGAACCAATCAACACAATGATGCCTATTACATAATCGGCTTTCCACAGATACTTTGCAGGAAACAATAATGTATCAGCGAAGTCACCAAAAACAATGGTACCCGATAACTCTGTGGCCTGAAGCAGATAGGATGTTCCGGCAACCTTAGCCAGTATTTCAAAAAAAGCCAAAACCAGCAATCCTGTAAAACCGGCTACGGCAGACAGTTTCAAAAAAGCCTGCCTGCTGTATGCAATCCATGCATACACAAGTACCACGGCGGCAATCAGCACATAAAAACCGGGATACAGGGCAAAGGATAATGCCAGCAGAAAACCTGTGAACGCCGCGTGCCTGATATGCATTCGGTCTGCATTGTTTATCAAATATATGATGGTGAATAATACCATCAATAAAGCCGTATCATAAGGAAATGCATGCCTGATGTATAGCCAGGCATTGACACCGCAGGCATAAATCAACACTGCCAGTAAGGATTGCTCTTTTTGCAGTCCGGTTTTTAATCCAATTACATATAAAAGCCTTAGAATGAAAAGAAATATGAGAAGATTGTACCCATACAAGATGTAGTCTATTGCCTGACAATTGTAGGGAATCATGAAGAAATTGGCAGTCAAGATTTGCGCGGCAGCCGGAATCAAACCCAGCAACACCAATGCCGGACGACCATCCACTGCATACATCTTTTTAACTGCTGCCTGCCAGTCACCATGCATGATGGCTTCGAAGGCATCCTGTGAAGCCACATACCTGAATTCATCCGGGAAAGTGTATAAACCGCTGCCAAGTATGGCAATTTTCAGCACTACAGACAAGCAGATTAATGAAAACAAAATGGTACTCTTATTTTTATTCAAGGCTGTCATTTTTTAATGTAATCCGTAGGTATCACCACCTTCACCACCTGCGATATGGTTTCAAAAGCAATCCACACCGTTTCACTGCCATCCGCGTCTTTCAGCACTTCTGCTTCAATGCCTTTGAGCGGCCCCTGTTCAATCTTCACTTTATCACCTTTACGCAAATTGCCGGCAACGCCTGATTCAAGGTGGTAACCCTTCTCTATGAGGCGCTCTATCAGTTCGATTTCGCGGGAAGATACCTGTGCATCCCTGCCATTGTATTTCAAATATTTTACCACTCCGGGGATTTGCAGCACCTGATCACGCTCTGAGGGCTTGGGCTGCACAAAGATGTAACCGTTGAACAATGGCATTTCCACCCACTTTTTACGATCGCTCCACAGCCGAAGTTTTTTAACCAAAGGCAAGTAGTGCCTAATTTGGTAGCGCTCCAGCATCACCGCTACTTTCTTTTCCTGGCGGCTGGCTGTGTACACTACAAGCCATGTTGTTTTTTCTGTCATCGGGCTTGGCTACGGCTCCGCCCCTTCAGTCACATGGTGTGGCCTACGGGATTGGGTTGAAAACCGCACACCTGCTAGTTCTTATCGCTGCTCCAGAGCAATAAGGGGTGGGTGCCGTTTTCGTTTATTTTTTCCGGTGAGAACGCCTCGGGCGTAAACGCAATGTAGCGAATATGCCTTCCTATCATTCCCTCGGCTTTTTCTACCAGCTGGGCCAGGTAGGTTTTGTCTATCTGTCCCACAAATACCAGGTCAATAATCTCGCTGTCCATGCCCCGCGCAAAGTGCCCGGTGAGGTACACCTTCTCCAGGTTACCCAGCCGCCGAATCACATGCTCAACAATCTGGTCCAGCCCCACATACTTCATCACAATGTTGTGCAAATCGCGAAAGAGCGGGTGTGATGTATTGACCTTGAAAATTTTCTTCTTGCCCACAGGCTCTGAGGTCAGCATCTGGGCTTCCTCAAACTTATTTAGCTCCAGCCGTATGGCGTTTGTACTTTCCCCAAACTCCTCCTCCAGGTTGCGCAAATACGCAGTAGCGTTGGCGTTCAGAAAGAACTTCAACAGCAACTTTACCCGGGTTTTGGATGAAATCAGGGTTTCGATCATGCATGATTATTGAGTAGTTTTTTTACTCAATAATGCGAAATTAGGGAAAGAAATCGAAAAAACAAACGGTTGTGCAGGATTTGGGGGTTGTTTCTTTGTTTAATTATTTATTGGTAAATGGTTTAATGGGATGACAGAACAGCTAGTCATGCTTCGACACGCTCAGCATGACAATTATGTTTCCCACTACCCATGCTGACTGCGTCAGTTTCCCCTCTCCGGCTCGGCCAGAGAGGGGTGGATTCGGCAACGAAGCCGGGGTGAGGGAAAATCATCATGCCTTTACAGTTGCAGTCCATTGGTTTCCCGCATACAATCGATATATCCCCGCTGTGACGGACCGCAGCTTGTTGGTCTCGCCCCTCGCAAGCCTGCCGCAAAGACCAACAAGGGGAAGAAGTTGGTTTATTGGCAAATAGTTTAATGGGGTGATGGAATGGCTTGTCAGACTTCAACACGCTCAGCATGACAATTGGGTTTTCCCTCACCCATGCTGACTGCGTCAGTTTCCCCTCTCCGGCACGGCCAGAGAGGGGTGGATTCGGTAACGACGCCGGGGCGAGGGAAAATCATCATGCCTTTATAGTTGCAGTCCATTGGTTTCCCGCATACAATCGGTATATCCCCGCTGTGACGGACCGCAGCTTGTTGGTCTCACCCCTCGCAAGCCTGCCGCAAAGACCAACAAGGGGTAGAACCCTTTTTCTTTCTTCCACCTTTTTGTGGAAAAAGGTGGAGCCAAAACCATTGACGGCCCTGTAGAGCCGCACAATTGTGCGGCTCTACAGGGTTGATTTTCCCGCATGGCTCCCTGGCTTTCGCCCTCGCAGCCTACAGGTCAAGGATGTCCGGGCTGCTCGGGTTTCGCCATGCTCCTCGCGCTGCGGGCCGTCAAAGCGGGGATAGACAAGATTTACACATGAATAAATTACTTTTTTCCGGCTATGCACAATCTCAGTGCGTTATTTCCTGTGTGGCAATAACTCTTTATCCCCGATTGGCACGATTTTCAGCGCGTGGAGGGCCTCGCAGCCCGGAACGAAGTGAAGGGTGACAACCGGCAAGAGGCCTGGGATGGACCGTGAAGGGCAAGGCGCCTTAAATCGTGACAGCCTTTTTGGTTACTTTTTGGGCGCCAAAAAGTGACGGATAAATTAAATTTCCATTTCTTCATACCCTCCTTTTTGTGGAAAAAGGTGGAGCCCTGTAGAGACGCACAATTGCGCGTCTCTACAGGGCTATTAAACCTTGCGATACACCCTACCACATATTCTTTAAATCATCAGCTGAAAACATCTTTCCCGTGGAAACAAAATTACTCTCCTCGTTTTTGGGTTCTTTTTTACCAAAAACCGTTGCCATTAGCCCGATGGGCGTCAGAACACAGAAGTAAATTATTCCCATAAAAACTGGAGGAAAAATCTTGCCCAGTATACCGGCCAGACCCATCCATCCCTGATGCATCTTCAATGCCAACCAGCCTGACATAAGGGCTAAAACACCTATGCCTGCAGCTACCGCCAACAATGCCGGTAATTGCAATAAATATGAAAGCCCCATAAAACCCAAAACCATAACCAGAACGGTTTTTATGGGCTGTTCCTGGGTGTTTGTTCCGGTGTTATGCATTGGGTATCAAAACAACGTGTAAATAAACGGTGCCATTGCAGAGCCACCGCCAAAAACCAATATTAATCCCATTATTAATAAAATGAGCACAACAGGCAGCAACCAGTACTTCTTGCGCTCCCTAAAAAACAACCACATGTCTTTAAAAAATTCCATACTTTTTTAATCCTTTTTAAAATTTACCATCCATATTTCCTTATTCTCAAAGTCCGGCTGTTCTTCTTTTATGTAAATATAATCGTTTACAACAAGCACATCCATATCCATGCTCATAAAACAACGGTAAGCATCAAATGGAGTGCATACAATCGGTTCACCCCGCACATTAAAACTGGTATTTACCAAAATAGGAGTGCCTGTGAGCGCATCAAATGCAGCGAGCAGTTTTTCAAACCGAGGATTTGTTTTACCACTTACGGTCTGCACCCTGGCTGAAAAATCAAGATGGGTGACGGCCGGGATGGTGCTTCTTTGAAAATAAAGCCGGTCATAAAGTGCCATATTGAGATACCCCTTCGGCAACGCATGTCGCTGTTTGGGTTGCACCGGTGCCACCAAAAGCATGTAAGGTGATTTTGAATGTAAATCAAACCAGTCACCGCACTTTGTTTCCGAAATGGCGGGAGCAAAAGGCCTGAAACCCTCCCTGTATTTTATCTTTAGGTTTAGCTTTTTTTGCATCTCCGGATTTCTGGGATCTGCAAGAATGCTTCGATTGCCCAATGCCCGCGGCCCAAACTCCATCCTGCCCTGAAACCAACCTACCACCTTGCCGTCTGCAATGTACGCAGCCACTTTTTCGCAAAGGGTATCTTCAGATTCATAGGGATGAAAGACCGCTTTTACTTTTCGCGACATGGCTAAAATTTCCTTTTCGGAAAAGGACGGTCCCAGGTAAGTGCCTGACATCCCATCGGGCATTTCGGGATTTCTGTTTTGGCTGAAAAAAATATGATGGGCAGCCAATGCCGCGCCAACAGCACCTCCGGCATCACCGGAGGCCGGTTGAATGTAAATATCCTTGAAAAGCCCTGATTGCAACAGTTTTCCATTGGCTACGCAGTTCAGGGCTACACCACCTGCCATGCACAGATATTCGGAACCGGTAAGTCTTTTGGCCTCGGCAGCCATTTTTAACACAATCTTTTCAGTTACCTGCTGTATGGCCAGGGCCAGGTTGCAATGGTGTTGCTCAAGGGGCTCCTCATCTTCTTTTCTGGGAAAACCAAACAGCTTCTCCCATTTTTTATGGTTCACCATCCGCAGGCCTGTTGCATAGTTGAAATATTGCTGGTTTAACTTCACAGAACCATCGTTGTAAATCTGTACGATTTCCTTTTCAATGGCTTCGGCAAATTTCCGTGTTTCTTCCGCCTCCGGATTGCCATAAGGCGCAAGGCCCATGAGTTTGTATTCCCCTGAGTTTACCATAAAACCCAGGTAATAGGTGAATGCACTGTACAATAACCCCACAGAATCCGGAAAGTGAAGTGATTTTAACATCGTAATATCCTTTTCCCTACCATAGCAAATACTGGCAGTGCACCATTCGCCTACGCCATCAATGGTCAGTATGGCCGCATCCTTAAATGGTGAGGGATAAAAAGCGCTGGCAGCATGGGAAAGATGGTGCTCCGGAAACAAGAGTGTAACATTTTTTGAATCATATTTCCCTGCTACCTGTTTGAGTCCATGGTGTATTTCTCTTTTTAGAAACAACTTTTCGCGCAACCATACCGGCATGGCTTTCATAAACGACAAAAAGCCACGGGGTGCAAAATCATAGTAGGTCTGAAGCAGCCTTTCAAATTTTAAGAAGGGTTTGTCATAAAAAACAACCGCATCCAGCTCCTCCAGGGATAATCCTGTCTCTTCCAGGCAATACCGGATGGCTTCTATGGGGAAATCAGGGGTATGCTTGATGCGGGTAAAACGCTCTTCCTGTGCCGCTGCCAGTATTTTTCCGTCTACAGCAATCGCTGCTGCAGCATCATGGTAAAACGCGGATATTCCTAAAATTTTGGGCAATATGATTTTCAATTAGAAAGGACAGGAAGCCCCTGCCTGAACCTTAACTATACACTGTCAACTATACACTGTAAACTGCATTTACTCCTCTTCTTCCACCACCCCCATGGCACTGAATTTTTCGATGCGCTGTTTTACCAAATCATCGGTTTTCAGGGCTTTCAGGGCTTTCATTTCCTTAACGATGGCGGCTTTTACGTTTTTGTATGCCGTCTCCGGATCGTGGTGGGCGCCACCCATAGGCTCTGCAATGATGCCGTCAATAAGCTTGTTTTTCAGCATGTCTTCGGCACTGAGTTTCAGCGCGTCGGCTGCCAGTTCTTTCTTGTCCCAGGTGCGCCACAAAATGCTCGAGCAGCTTTCAGGAGAGATCACACTGTACCAGGTGTACTGCATCATCAGCACCTTGTCGCCCACACCAATGCCCAAAGCACCCCCGCTGGCGCCTTCCCCAATTACAATGCAAATAATGGGAACACTTAATGTGGCCATCTCAAACAGGTTTTTGGCGATGGCTTCGCCCTGTCCGCGCTCTTCGGCTTCCAGTCCGGGACTGGCACCGGGTGTATCAATGAAAGTGATGACAGGTTTATTAAACTTCTCAGCCAGTTTCATTAGGCGCAGGGCTTTGCGGTAACCCTCAGGATTGGGCATGCCAAAGTTGCGGTACTGACGCTGTTTGGTGTTGCGGCCCTTCTGCTGTCCTATAATCATGTAGGTTTCTCCGTCAATCTGACCGAAACCACCCACGATGGCCTTGTCATCCTTCACCTGGCGATCGCCGTGCAGTTCAATAAAGTTGGTAGCAATGTGCTCTATATAGTCCAGGGTATAAGGACGCTCCGGATGGCGGCTTATCTGCACCTTTTGCCAGCCGCTGAGGTTGCTGTATATGGCCTTTTGCGCCTCCTTGATTTTGGACTCCAGGGTCTGAATCATGTCGGTCATGTTCAGCTTGCCCTTTTCATGGGTATCTTTGGCCTTGGCCAGCTGTTCGTGGAGTTCAGCAATATCCTTTTCAAAATCAAGCCACTGGGTTGTTGACATAGTTGTTTAGAATTAACACTGCAAAGTAAAGCAAGCATGATATAAATTCCATATCTGCCCTTCTTTTGTTGTAATTATTTGGTTTCCCCTGCTGTATCTTCGCTTCATGGTTCGTATCTTCTGGAATCTTGTGCTGATAGCAGCCGGAATTTTTGCCTTGTATTATTTCAAAATATGGCCTTTCAAAGAGAATGTGGCCGGTATTGATTATTTAACAGCAAAATATTGCGGGAAAAAAGACGCACCCCGCGAAACTGCCATTTGTGACTGCATCGTGCGCAGTGCCGAAATGGATATGAAAAACCGTTTTAACGAAAAAGAATACACCGAAATACAGGAAGACAGGGCCAAATCGGCCTATGCCCTGCAAAAAAGCATACACGCCATACGCCCGGAGATTGACCGCTGCTTGCGTGAACAAGGACAGGAAGCAGCCTGGAATCAATTTATGAGTGACCTGAGCACCCTGGATGAACCCCTGCTGAAAAAAGCCAAATCGGCTTTGGACAGCGGTGCCGTTAAACTCAAGGAACTCTGGAAAGACCACGCGGCGGAGAAAGCCGGAATTGATGCACGGTATAAGTGATGTTTGTGGTCTTTTAGTTTAATTGTTTATTGGTTTAGTTGTAAATGCTCCTTCAGACTTTCTGCGCAGCCTTACGACGGAGAACCACTTTTTCAAAAGCAAGATAAACTTTTGACTCCTAACGCTAAACTTCTAACTAAAACTCCACACTGTTAACCAGTTAGTGAGTTAGTTTTTGTATTTCCCAAAATCCTTGTGGTGCGCCTCTTCATACAGTCGCTCTTTGGATAAACTGCGGAAATAATCATAGGTAATGCGCAAGCCTTCCGCACGGTTTATTTTAGGCTCCCAGCCCAGAATGCTGCGGGCACGGGTAATGTCCGGCTGTCTTTGTTTAGGATCATCAACCGGGAGCGGCTTGTACACCACTTTCTGGTCGGTTCCGGTGAGCTTTATGATTTCCTCCGCAAATTCGGCAATGGTAATCTCATCCGGATTGCCAACATTCACAGGATAGGCGTAATCGCTCAGCAACAGGCGGTAAATTCCCTCTACCAAATCATCTACATAACAAAAACTGCGGGTCTGGCTTCCGTCACCAAATATGGTAAGATCTTCGCCGCGCAGGGCTTGTCCGATAAATGCCGGCAACACACGACCATCATTCAGTCGCATGCGCGGACCGTAGGTATTAAATATGCGCACAATGCGCGTTTCCACCCCATGATAGGTGTGATAGGCCATGGTAATGGCTTCCTGAAAACGTTTGGCTTCGTCATAAACTCCGCGCGGTCCGATGGGATTTACATTGCCCCAGTAATCTTCATTCTGCGGATGAACCGTTGGATCTCCATAAACCTCGCTGGTACTGGCTACCAGAATGCGCGCACCCTTGCTTTTGGCAAGACCCAGCAAATTGTGTGTACCGAGCGAGCCCACTTTCAGAGTTTGAATGGGAATCTTAAGGTAATCAATCGGGCTGGCCGGACTGGCAAAGTGCAGGATATAATCCAGCTGCCCGGGCACATGCACAAATTTGCTTACATCATGGTTGTAAAACTCAAATTCCTTGAGGGCAAATAAGTGTTCAATGTTGCGCAAATCTCCGGTAATCAGGTTATCCATGCCGATAACATGGTAACCTTCTTTAATAAAGCGATCGCAAAGGTGCGAACCCAGAAAACCGGCCGCACCGGTTATCAAAACGCGTTTCATGCGGGGTGAATGTCCTCCCGGCCAATGCTCACATAGCGATACCCATGTTTGCGCATGGTTTCGGTTTCAAATACGTTTCTTCCGTCAAATATCACTTTGGATTTTAAGGCTGCTCCGAGTTTGTTAAAATCCGGTGTTCTGAATTCGGGCCACTCGGTGGCAATAATCAGAAAATCGGCACCCTGAACGGCGTCATACGGATTTTCACAGAAGCGAATATCCTCACCCAGCAAAGCTTTCACATTGGGCATGGCTTCGGGATCGTAGGCATTCACCTCAACCCCTTGGGCGCGCAACTCAGCAATGATTTCAAGGGCCGGCGCCTCACGTATATCGTCTGTATTCGGCTTGAAGGCCAGTCCCCAGATGGCTGCCGTTTTTCCCTGCAGTGTCGTTCCGTACTCTTTGCGGATTTTGTCCACCAGCAAGCGTTTCTGGGCTGCATTTACTTTCTCAACAGCATTGAGAATTTCGAATGGGTATTTCACCTCAGAAGCCGAATGGATAAGGGCCTTCACATCCTTGGGAAAGCAAGATCCGCCGTAACCAATTCCGGGAAACAAAAACCGCTTTCCGATTCTGTCATCCGAGCCAATGCCCTTGCGCACCATATCCACATCGGCACCCAGCAGTTCGCACAGGCGCGATATTTCATTCATGAACGAGATTTTGGTGGCCAGAAAACTGTTGGCGGCGTACTTGGTCAGCTCAGCGCTGCGGGTATCCATAAACAATACCGGATTTCCCTGACGCACATACGGAGCATACAGTTCGTTCATCACTTCGCGGGCACGGGCACTTTCAGCGCCAATTACCACGCGGTCGGGTTTCATGAAGTCTTCCACGGCCACACCTTCCCGCAAAAATTCAGGATTGGAAACCACGTCAAACTCGCCCTTATAGTTTTTGGCAACAGCTGCTTTTACTTTATCGGCGGTGCCTACCGGAACGGTACTTTTGTCCACGATAACCTTGTAATCGGTCATCATTTGACCCAGCTGGTCGGCCACGTGAAGCACGTAGCTTAGGTCGGCGCTACCATCTTCGCCGGGAGGGGTTGGCAATGCCAGAAAAATCACGAGTGAATCCTGAATGGCTTCTTTCAGGTTGGTGGTAAATTTCAACCTGCCTTCCTTGAGGTTTCTTTTGAAAATTACTTCCAGTCCAGGTTCGTAAATGGTAATCTGCCCTGAGGCAAGTTTCTCTACTTTTTGGTTGTCGATATCTACACAGATAACGTTGTTGCCGGTTTCGGCAAAACAGGTGCCGCTTACCAGGCCCACGTATCCGGTTCCTATGACTGCTATATTCATGCTTGAGTGCTAAAGTAATGTTTAATGGTTGAGATAATATATTCGAGTTGTTCGTTGTCCATGTCCGTTCCCATGGGCAAAGCCATGATTCTGTCGCACAAATGCTCCGTAACGGGCAGGTTAATATCCTGTCTGTATGCTGCCTGTTTGTACAATGGCAAAGGGTAATAAATCATGCTGGGAATGCCGTTATTTTTCAGGTATTCCTGCAAACCGCTGCGCATTTCAGGGGTTTCGAGCACCATACAGTACTGGTGAAACACATGTGTGCTGTTCTCTGCCCTTGCGGGAATCTGGATTTGGGGAATGGAACCCAGTTCTCTGTCGTAGTAAGCGGCGGCTGTTTGTCTTTCCGAAGCAAACCCATCCAGCTTTCTGAGCTTCACGCGAAGAATGGCTGCCTGCAATGTATCCAGCCTGCTGTTCATCCCAATAACCTCATGGTGGTACTTTACCGACTGACCATGATTGGCTATCATTTTGCAGCGTTTGGCCAAATTCTCATCGTTGGTAACGATGGCTCCTCCATCGCCGTAGCATCCAAGGTTTTTACTGGGGAAAAATGAGGTTGTACTCACATGCCCCATACTCCCTGATTTGGCTTTTTTGCCATCGGCAAAAGTGTAAACCGATCCTATCGCCTGTGCATTGTCTTCCAGCACATAGAGATTGTGTTTTTGCGCCAGCGCTAGAATGGAATCCATGGGAGCATTCTGCCCAAAAAGATGCACCGGAGCCAGTACGCCGGTATTGGATGTAATGCGTTTTTCGGCGTCCTCCACATTTATGAGGTATGTGTGAGGATCCACATCGCAAAAAACGGGTTTTAAGCCTGTCAGATAGCACATTTCAGCTATGGCTGCATAAGAAAAACCTGGTGTTATAACCTCGCTTCCCGGGGGCAAGTCCATAGCCATTAGGGCAATCTGAATGGCATCGGTACCATTGCCACATGCAATGGCATGGGCCGATTCATGGTATGCGGCCAGCTCTTTCTCAAAGTCTTTCACATCCTGTCCGCCGATGAAATCCGTACGCTCCAGCACGGCTGCCATGGCCGCATCAATTTCGTCTTTAAGGCGCAAATATTGCGCGTACAGATCGAGCATTTTTACAGAACGCATGCCGGGAATAGATTTTTTGCAAAGATACAGTCCTCAGGTAAAATTCACCCCACAGCCAATTAATTTAAAACCATGTTAAATAATCGGAAAAATCCATATAAATAGCCCTGTTTTTCTTGCAAAATGAAAACCAAAAAGGTAGATTTGCGGTTAATAAAAGCGAAGCCATAAAAAGATGTCTGAAACTGCGAAAATCATCCTGGAAGGAAAAGAGTATGAGTTGCCTGTAATCACAGGTTCTGAAGGTGAAAAAGCCATTGATATTGCCAAATTGAGAGACCTTACGGGTTACATCACCCTGGATATCGGCTACAAAAACACAGGAGCCACCACCAGCGCTATCACCTTTCTGGATGGGGAGCTTGGCATACTTCGCCACCGCGGCTATTCCATCGAAGACCTGGCCGAAAAAGCCAGTTTTCTGGAAGTAGCGTACCTGCTGCTGCACGGCGATTTGCCCAACAAAACCCAGTTTCATGAGTTTGACGAATCCATACGTGAACACACACTCGTTAATGAAGGTCTGGAAGGCATGTTCAAGGCATTCCCTACCGGCTCTCACCCGATGGGGCAGCTCAGCAGTATGGTTAGCGCCCTGAGCCTTTTCTATCCGAAAAGCCTGAACCCAAACCGTCCGGAAGATGCGGTAAACCGCACCGTGCTTCGCTTGCTGGCCAAAATGCCAACCATCTGCGCCATGATTTACAAAAAGCGCAGCGGACACCCGATTGTTTACCCAAAAAACAACCTCGACTACGTAACCAATTACCTGAACATGACCTTTGGTCAGGTAACCATGGATCACTACCATCCCGACCCTGTGGTGGTTGATGCCATGAATAAACTGCTCATTCTGCACGCCGACCACGAACAAAACTGCAGTGCCAGCACCGTTCGTATGGTGGGCAGCAGCCAGGCTAACCTGTATTCAAGCATCGGCGCCGGTATCAACGCCCTGTGGGGTCCGCTGCACGGCGGTGCCAACCAGGAAGTGCTGGAAATGCTGGAGCTAATCCGTCAGGATGGCGGCGATGTGCAGAAGTGGGTAAACAAAGCCAAAGACAAAAACGACAATTTCCGTTTGATGGGCTTCGGTCACCGCGTGTACAAGAATTTCGATCCCCGCGCCAAAATCATCAAGAAAACCTGCGATGATGTGCTGAACAAGTTGGGCGTGCACGATCCCGTACTGGAGATTGCCAAAAAGCTGGAAGAAGCGGCCCTCACCGATCCGTATTTCGTGGAGCGCAAGTTGTATCCCAACGTGGATTTCTACAGCGGAATCATCTACCGCGCCATGGGCTTCCCCACCGATTTCTTCACCGTGCTGTTTGCTTTGGGTCGTCTGCCCGGCTGGATCAGCCAGTGGCAGGAAATGCGCAGGGAAAAACAACCCATCGCGCGTCCACGCCAGATTTATGTGGGCGAAGAACCCCGCCAGTTCAAGTTTATGCAGGACAGGGATTAATTCCTATTCAAAATATAAAAAAAGGCGGCCTGAAGGTCGCCTTTTTTATTTAATAAATTGCGGTATCAGCTAAGCAGTCTCTTTACCGTCTCACTAATGAGTTTCCCATCCGCCACGCCCGCCATAGCTTTCATGGCTGCGGGCATCACCTTGCCCAGGTCTTTCATGCCTTCGGCACCGGTTTCGGCAATGATGGCTTTGATTCGGGCTTCAATGTCGGCTTCGCTCAGCTGTGCGGGTAAAAAGGTTTCAATGATAACCAGTTCTTCCTTTTCCCTATCGGCCAGATCCTGACGGCCTTCCTTTTCAAAAATCTCAATGCTGTCTTTGCGCTGCTTGGCCATTTTTTGCAGGGCTTTTACGCGGTCTTCATCCGAAACACTGCCCCCCGCCGTATCCAGCAGCAAAAATGCACTTTTAATATTGCGCAGGGCGCGCAAACGTACCTCATCACGGGCCTTCATGGCCTCTTTGATGCCTTCGTTGATTTGTTCAGCTAAATTCATGGAGCAAAGTTACTACACGTAAAAGGGATGTAATAACCAAATGCACAAGGCAAAGCTGAATTTATTTTTATTGAACATATAAATAAGCATGTATTTTGCGTTCTCTCAATATGCGCAGTGTATATATCCTTTTGCTCACAACCCTTTCGGGCAACTTGCTCCAAAGCTGCGGCATCAATAATTATTTCAAAGCCAAAAAGCTGCGTGAGGCAATAGCTACAGAAGATAAAAGAACCGAAAACCTGATTAAAAAAAGAGATGCGGAAAAGGCAAAACTTCAGGTAATAAAAGATAGTGCCCAACGCTACCGGCAGTTGCTGAAAGGAGCACAGCGATGAAAAATGTGTTTTATATCCTAACCACAGTAATTGTGCTGGCTGCCTGCGTGAGCAGGACTGAACTGGCCGCCCTGCAGCAGGAATATGCGGATATCAAAAGTTCCAACAAACAAATTAAACTGGAAACCAGGCTTTATCAGGATTCTCAGAAAAAATGGAATGACACCCTTAATCAGCTGCGGGCTTTCTATTCAAAAATGGGGGAAAACCAAAAATGGGCAGCAAAACAGAAAATGATGGTCAAACTGAATGATTCCTTGCGGATTGAATCCTGCCTTTTTGCCACCCGCGAGGAAAAGAACGCCTATCATTACCTCAATTACGCACGCACCAAACCCCGTGAGTTTTGTGAGCGGTTCATTGTTCCAAACTGGGATAAAACCAACAGCTATCAAAATTCACTGGTGAAAACCATGCGCACTATGGCGCCCGTTCACCCAATATTTCCTGAGTTTAAGCTGTTTCAATCGGCGCTGTGCCATGCCAGAACTTCCGGCAAATCGGGCTATGTGGGCCATGACCGTCAAAAAGACCCAAAAACCGGCAGTAAGTGCAACAGTTTTTATACAGGTGAATGCTGTTCCTATGGACATGAAGATGGTCTGGGTGTTATCATACAGCTGCTGATAGACGATGGTGTACCCAGTCTGGGTCATCGTATTTTGTGCCTGACACATGGTTTCAACATGGTAGGTATTTCCATACAACCCCATCAAAAGTATGGTTTCAACTGCGTGCTGGATTTCATGTAACGTGAAGATTTGACAACTTTTGAGAAGTTGTCAAATCTTATACAGCGCTATCCTTTCCCAACATGCTTTCCCGTTCCTATCTTTGCAACACATGCGCATTTCTTATTCATGGCTTCGTGATTTTGTGGGCGATACCCACAGCGCTGCTGAAATTGCAGACCGGCTGAGCGTTTCCGGGCTGGAGGTAGAACACCTGGAAGCCGTGGATTCCATTCCCGGCGGACTGCGGGGCTTTGTTATCGGGCATGTGCTTACCTGCGAAAAACACCCTAACGCTGATAAACTGCATGTCACCACCGTGGATATTGGCACCGGCGAGCCTCAGCCTATTGTTTGCGGTGCACCCAATGTTGCCGCAGGCCAAAAAGTTATCGTAGCCCTGCCCGGAACCGAAGTAACCGTGCCCGGAAAAGGAACTTTCACCATTGGCGAAGCCAAAATACGCGGAGAAATCAGCCGGGGCATGATTTGCGCCGATGACGAATGCGGACTGGGCACCTCGCACGACGGTATCCGTGTTTTACCCGCAGATGCGCCTGCCGGCATGCCCGCAGCCCAATATTTTAAAGTAATTTCCGATACGGTACTGGACATCGGGCTCACCGCCAACCGGGGAGATGCAGCCTCGCACCTGGGTGTTGCCAGGGATGTTGCAGCCCTGTTTGGGAAAAGCCTTTCTATGCCAAAAATCCCCGAATTCAGCGGTCCTGCAGCCGCTTTTGAAATCCATATTGAAAATTCTGCCCTCTGCAGCCGCTATGTGGCCCTGCAAATCAGCGGTGTAAAAGTCACCTCCTCTCCGGAATGGATGCAGAACCGCCTGCGCAGCATCGGCATAGAACCCATCAACAACATCGTGGATTGCACCAATTATGTGCTGCACGAACTGGGACAACCCCTGCACGCGTTTGATGCCGATAAACTGAAAGGCGACCGCATTTCGGTGCGCATGGCAAAAACGGGAGAAACCCTCACCACGCTGGATAAGCAGGACAGAAAACTGACTGACAAAGACCTAATCATTGCCGATGCGGAAAGCCCTGTGGCCCTGGCCGGTGTGTTTGGCGGCCTGCACAGCGGTGTTTCTGCCGATACGGTAACCATTGTGCTGGAAAGCGCCTGTTTCCGCGCCGGCAGCGTGCGCAAAACCGCACGAAACCATACCCTGAATACCGATGCCTCCTTCCGTTTTGAACGAGGCACCGATATGGAAATGTGTAAAAAAGCCGCCCTGCGCGCCGCCGCACTGATAGTGGAAACGGCCGGTGGCACTGTTACGGCCCTCTCCGATGTGTATCCGCAACCCTACAGGGCTGCAACCATCGCCCTGAACACCGAAAAACTGCGCCGGTTTGCAGGCATGGATATTGACGATAAAGCCTGCGCGAAAATCCTGTCGGATCTGGGTTTTGGCGTTGCCGAAAACAGCCATCAACTTACCGTTTCTGTTCCCTCATGGCGCAACGACGTAGAACAGGAAGTAGACCTGGTGGAGGAAGTGATGCGTATCCATGGCTTCGACAACGTGCCTTTACGGGGCAAAATGCAGGTATCGCTGGGTGGTTTTGGCGGTAACCGCAACCGCGATTGGAAAAACCGAGCAGGAAAAACCCTGCAGGCCAATGGTTTCTATGAAATCATCAACAACAGCCTGGGTGCAGAAAACACGCACCGTCAGTTTTCAGAAAATACAGTTATCCTTACCAACCCGCTGAGCAATGACATGGCTGCCATGCGGGCTTCGCTGCTTCCCGGCATGCTTCTAGCTGCGCAGTACAACCGCAACCGCAAAAACAGCGATATCCGCTTCTATGAATTTGGTCGCACCTACCAAACCGGAAAATCCGGTTTTCAAGAAACCGAAATGCTGGGACTGCTGATGCTGGGCAACGATGTAAACGAGAGCTGGCGCAAAAAAGCCGAAAAACTGGACTTTTACCACTTGAAAGAAGCCGTGTCACGCGTTCAACAGGCCATTGGCAGCAAGGTTAACCCAGAATTGTGGAATCTACAGCACGTAGACCCAAAAATATTGAAGGGTTACGATCTTGAAGGGGATGTATGGTATGCCGAAATTGCCTGGAAAACCCTTACAGATGGCATTAACACAACCGGATTCAAGGTAATTGAACCACCCCGATTCCCGCGCATGCGCAGGGATTTGAGTTTGGTGATTGACCGCACAGTTCCGTATGCCGATCTGGAAAAGATTGCCCTTTCGCAGAAAATTGATATCTTGCAGGAAATGAACGTGTTTGACGTGTTTGAAGGCAAACCCCTGGAAGCAGGGAAAAAAGCCGTTGCCATCTCGTTTTCGCTAGGAATGGCTGAACGCACACTCACAGATACGGAGGCAGATCAGGCTATGAGCACCCTGATGAAAGCCTTCGAAAACAAAGCAGGAGCTGTTATCCGTAAGTAACTATGCAAAATCTCAGCACACGACTCTCTGAAATCCGCACCAAAGTCGAAAAACTGGTGGAGGAAAATCGTTTGCTCAAAAACGAGAATGAATCGATGCGGGACCGAATTGAGGGGCTTGAAAGAACCGTGGAATTGCAAAAAAATACCTTGTCGGAGCTTACAGAACAAAATAAATTGATTAAACTTGCAAAGAATTTAGCCCCGGAAGATTCGGATACTGAAGAAATCAAAAATAAAGTAAACGAACTGATAGGGGAAATTGACAGGTGTATTGATCTGTTAAACGAATAAAATGTAAGCGTGCGACCTGAAGACAAAATTTCCGTACGTGTGGCCCTGGCAGGCAAGGTTCTGCCGCTGAGAGTGGCGCCCCGCGATGAAGAATTTGTGAAAACAGCCGCACGGATGCTGAATAAACGCATGGAAGACTTTAAAGCATTCCATGCAGGAGACGAAACCGACCGCCTGGCCTGGGCGGCACTGGACTTTACCGGAGATCTGCTGCGCCTTAGGGCGGAAAGGCAGGAAGAAAATCCGGCATGGGAACAGGACTTGCAGCAAATCGAGCAACTGCTGCAGGGGTATTGATCCACACATCCTTTTTACTCGTTTAGCGCTTAGTTCACCTTCACCAAAACAAAAAAGAAGGAGAAAAAACACACATGGAAATCGTAGTATTCAGCCTTGCCGGCATTCTTATCGGTCTGGCTCTCGGATATGTCGTATTTATTTTGCTCAGACGCAAACAAATCGAAGCCGAGCGCAAATCACTGATTGAAGAAGCCAAACTGCAGGGCGAAAATTTAAAGAAAGACCGGATTCTGGAAGCCAAGGAAAAGTACATGGCCCTGAAATCCGAGCACGAAAAAGAGATCAACCGGCGCAATCAGGAAATGTCCAACGCCGAAAACCGCATCCGTCAAAAGGAACAGAGCTGGGATCAGAAACTTCAAAATGCAAAACAGAAAGAGGATGAGCTGGCCAAGGCCCGCGAAACCTTCGAAGCCCAGATGGAAGGCCTGAAAACCAAACAGCGCGAAGTGGAAGCCATGCGCGAGCAGCAATTGCAGCAACTGGAAAAAATGGCCGGACTGAGTGCAGCAGAAGCCAAAGAACAAATGCTGGAGAACATCCGCATTAAATCCCACAACGAAGGTCTGGCCATTGCCAAAAATATTGTGGAAGAGGCCAAACTCAGCGCCACCCGCGATGCCAAGCGCATTGTGCTGCAAACCATTCAGCGTACTGCCGCAGAAACCGCCATCGACAACACCGTTACCTCATTCCCGCTCGAGAATGATGACGTGAAAGGTCGTATCATCGGCCGCGAAGGCCGAAACATCAAGGCGTTCGAAGCCGCTACCGGCGTTGAAATCCTGATTGACGACACCCCCGAAACCATTGTGCTCAGCTGCTATGACCCCATCCGCAGGGAAATTGCCCGCGTATCGCTGGAGCGCCTGATTAAAGATGGTCGTATTCACCCCGCCCGCATTGAGGAAGTGGTGGAGAAAACCAAAAAGCAGATTGAGGAAGAAGTAGTGGAATGGGGTGAAAGAACCGTTGTAGACCTCGGAATTACCGGTCTACACCCTGAACTCATCCGCTATGTAGGCCGCATGCGCTTCCGTAGCAGTTTCGGGCAGAACCTGCTGAAACACAGCCGCGAAGTAGCCCGCCTGTGCGCTACCATGGCCGCAGAAATGGGACTGAACGTGAAACTGGCCAAACGCGCCGGTCTGCTGCACGATATCGGCAAAGTGCCTGATACCGACGAAGAAACACCACACGCATTGCTGGGTATGAAACTATGCGAAAAGTATGGCGAACACCCCGAAGTAATCAACGCGGTGGGTGCCCACCACGACGAAATTGAAATGACAAGCCTGCTCAGCCCTGTCATTCAGGCATGCGATGCCATATCTGGTTCAAGACCCGGCGCACGCCGCGGCGATGAGCAGTATGTTCAGCGCATTAAGGACATGGAAACCATGGCCCTCGGTTATCCCGGCGTGGAAAAGGCATTCGCCATTCAGGCGGGCCGCGAACTGCGCATCATTATGAGTGCCGAAAAAAGCACCGACGATCAGGCCGATGTGCTGGCATTCGAAATCAGCAACCGCATCATGACCGAAATGCGTTATCCCGGACAGGTGAAAATCACCGTTATCCGCGAGAAACGCAGCGTGGGCGTTGCCAAATAAAATTGTACCCAAACCAAACAATAAAGGCGGATTTTCATCCGCCTTTATTGTTTTAAAAAGCCATTACGCCGCTTTGGATCTTATGTAGCGGTTCACTTCTTCATTCGGCACCAGGGTATCGAAATCATCGCGTACGGGTCGAATGTGTGCAGTGCCGTTAGTAAAGTAGATTTTCGGATTGCGGAAGATGTAGTTGTCAAGGTCAAAATTGTATAGCCTCAACGCCTGGGGTGCTATGGCTTGCGGAGTGCAGAGATAGTGATGTTTGGAAACACCCAAATAATCGGCATCGGAAAACATTCCCGGATCCAAATACCAACTTAAGCCTAATTTTTGCGTATCAATTCTCCAAAAACTGTAACGGTCAAACTGAGCACCGTCACACCTATACCTGGAGGGGCCCATAAACCAGTCGTGCCTGTCCACGAAATACGGGTACATAATGTCAAAAGACGGGGGATTGTTGTGAGCATAAACAGCCCCCCTGAAGGGCAAAACAATGCCTTGTTTGGCTATGAGTAGGTTTAGATTATGGCGGTTGTAGGTAACATGCCAGAGATAACGATGGTGTAAAACAGGTTTTTCAAGCTCAACAGTGCGGCGAAGCACCGGAACATAAACAGCAGGATTTTCTTTCATGATGTAAAGGATTAAGATGCCGGAAACGGGGCGGAAAAAGTTGTGAAAAACGCACCCGGCAATCCCTTGCCATCTCAGTGCTCCCGGTCAAAGAACGAACCCCGGACCCTTGGGCCACGGCTTCCGACAATGGGGAGCGGTAGGTAATTACATCATGACTGAATTAACAGTTTATCAAAATTACAAAAAATTAATGCCATTTCCAAAAACCTGCATTGATTAAAATTTCGCATCTTTGCATTTCCTTAAATTACCATGAAAAAGACGATATTTTCTTTGTTGCTCTCTGTGTTCAGCATTTTGGGTTTGCGCGCCGATGAAGGCATGTGGCCCCTGACCATGGTGGCAAAACTGCAGGATCCCATGCAGGCAAAAGGCCTGAAACTGACCGCAGAAGACATTTACAGCATCAACAATGCCTCTCTCAAAGACGCCGTTGTGCGCCTGATGAGCAAACAGGGACGCATGTTCTGCACCGGCGAAATTATCAGCCGCGAAGGCTTGTTCCTCACCAACCACCACTGCGGTTATGGCGCTATTCAGGAACTGAGCACACCCCAGGACAATATTCTCAGCAATGGTTTCTGGGCCAAATCCAAGCAAGAAGAACGTCCTGCCAATTTCAACATTGGTTTGCTGCGCAAAGTAGAAGACGTTACCGATAAGGTTTTGAACGGAATAGCCGTTAATATGCCGGAATCGGAAAGAAGTAAAGCTGTTACGGAAGCTTCAGGAAAAACCAAAAAGGAACTCGAAGAAAGCCTCGGTGCAGAAAAAAGCAATTATGTGGTTGAAGTAGTAGCCTTCTGGGGCGGAAACCGCTTTTTGGCCATGTACTACGAGGTTTACCGCGATATCCGCCTGGTGGGCACACCCCCTGAAAATGTGGGCAAATTCGGCGGCGAAACCGACAACTGGCGCTGGCCCCGTCACACCTGCGATTTTAGCATGTTCCGCATCTACTCGGGTGAAGACAACAAGCCTGCTGACATGAACAAAAACAACAAGCCCTACGAACCCAAGAAGTTCTTCCCCGTGAGCCTGAAAGGAACCTCTACAGGTGATTTTGCTATGATTATGGGCTATCCCGGCCGCACCACCCGCTACACCTACAGCGAAGGCGTGCGCTACCTGGGCGGAAAAGAGCGTCCTATGCGTGTGCAGGTGCGCCGCGACATCATGGATGTATATGAAAAATACATGAAGCAGGATGCTACCATCCGCCTGATGTACAGCGACCGCCTGGCCGGTTTGGGCAACTACTGGAACAAGTTCAATGGCGAAGCAGGCGAACTCAGCAAACCCGAAATGTTTGAAAAACGCAAAAAAGTAGAGCGCGAGTTTGAAGCCTGGGTGAAAGCCAACAACAAACAGGATGTTTATGGCGAAGTAACCTCGCTGTATGACGAAGTGTATCAAAAACTCAATCAGTACGGGCTTTACCCTGTATACCTGCAGGATGGCATTGCCAACAGTCAGCCCATGACATTTGCACTTCAGTCATCTGTATTGGTGCGCGATGCCAAAGACGGTAAAATGGGTCCTGAAGGCACAAAAATGGCAGAAAGAATGGCGGGCATGCTGGACGAAATGTTCAAGGAATTTCATGCGCCCATTGAAAAAGAAGTAATGGCATCGGTGCTGCGCCATTTGTATGAAGACCTGGATCACGCCCACCTGCCTGCGAGCCTTACCAATCTCGTGACCAAATACAAGCGTGATTACAACAAACTGGCTGAATATATTTGGAAAACAAGCATGTTTACCGACAAGGCAAAACTGGCCAAGTTTCTGAAAGCACCCAATGTGGGCAAACTATTTAAAGATCCCATTTATGCTATCGTTAGCGGTTACAATGCCAAACTAAACGTGGACCTGAAGCCTGTTTATGACGATATCAATGCCAAAAAGGCACGCGCTGACCGGTTATTCCTTGCCGGGCTGAGCGAAATGAATCCGGATAAGGCAATGGCACCCGATGCCAACGGTACCATGCGCATGACCTACGGAACCGTATTAAACTATGATCCAAAAGACGGTGTAGTTTACAAAGAATTCACCACTGCAAAAGGTTACCTGGAAAAATACAAGGCAGGTGATTTTGAATTTGATGCTCCCCCGGCCCTGCTGGATCTGATTCGTAAAAAAGATTATGGGCAGTATGCCGACAAAGACGGCGAGCTGCACACCTGTTTCCTCACCGACAACGACATTACCGGTGGTAACAGCGGAAGCCCCGTGATTAATGGAAAAGGCGAACTGATTGGTACCGCCTTCGACGGCAACTGGGAAGCCATTGCCAGCGACTTCGGCTTTATGCCGGCTGTGCAAAGAACCATCAGCGTGGATATTCGCTTTACCCTGTTTATCATGGATAAACTGGGCGGTGCAGGACATCTGCTGAATGAGATGACCATTGTAAAGTAATACCGAGAGCGGCGCCTGCAGGCGCCGCTTTTTTTCAAACCAACAACCCCAAATGGAATTAACCACCCGAAAGTTCTGGTCTGATTACTGGCACAGTAAGATTGAAGAATTTGAAAAGCCTGTGAGAACCGACTATGTTTTCACACCGCTTTTTCGTGAAGTAACCGCGAATAAGGGATTTACAGAGGCCTGCGAACTGGGTGGCTTCCCGGGCACCTTCTCCATTCATGTGCAACGAGATTTGGGCATACCCTGTTCTCTGGTGGATTATTTCATTGATGAATCACTCCTGCACCGTTTTCTCAAAGCCAATCACCTGGCCACATACGCACTGGAATGGAAAGAGGCGGATATTTTAACAGATGAGCCTGCCCACAAGACTTTTGACTTTGTGTTTTCCATAGGGCTGATTGAGCATTTTGAGGACACGAAGGCCATACTGAGGGCCCATCTCAAATATGTGAAACCCGGAGGACGGCTGTTTTTGATTATTCCCAATTTCACCGGTGTGAACGGGTGGTTTCAGCGCAGGTTCGACAAAGAAAATTACGACAAGCACTTTATCCCCTGTATGGATCCGGCTTTATTAAAAAGCACCCTGGCAGCGCTCGGCGGGAAAATGGTGCAGGGCGGATACTGGGGAAACTTCAGTATATGGTTGGAGAATTACGATTCACAACCTTTTTGGGTTAAAATCTTCTTCAAAGCATCATGGCTGGCAGGAAAGGTTTTATCCAAACTGTCAGGACTGAAAGGCAAAACAACAGCACCCTACATCTGGGTGGCCTGCGATATGTAGGTGTGCAAACAATAACCCTCTGGTTTAAAATACCAAGGCAAAGCAGGAACTTCACTATCAAATTCCAAGGTAACCGGGTCTAACCGCCCCAGCTTTCCCGATCCAGGCTGCGGTAATGAATAGCCTCTGCCAGGTGCTCTATTTTAATGGCTTCTGAGCCGGCAAGGTCTGCAATGGTGCGGCTTACCTTCAGGATTCGGTCGTAGGCCCGGGCACTGAGGTTTAGTTTTTGCATGGCTGATTTTAGCAGCAATTGACCCGCTGCATCGATACCGCATACTTCCTGCACTTTATTTCCGGGCAACTGCGCATTGCAATACACCCCGTTCCACTGGCTGTAGCGCTGCTGCTGCACATCACGGGCCTGCTGAACACGCGCCCGGATGTCAACACTCTTTTCGGCATTTCGGTTTCGGGCTGTAAGCTCATCAAAGCCCACAGGCGTAACCTCAATATGAATATCAATACGGTCGAGCAAAGGCCCGGAAATGCGGCTGAGGTAGCGGTCCACCACACCCGGTCCGCACACACACTCCTTGTCAGGATGGTTATAATAGCCACAGGGACATGGATTCATGCTGGCTACCAGCATAAAACTTGCGGGATAGTCAACAGTCCAGCGTGCGCGCGAAATGGTCACCTTACGCTCTTCCAGTGGTTGCCGCATCACCTCCAGCACGGTCCGTTTAAATTCTGGCAGTTCGTCCAAAAAAAGTACGCCGTTGTGTGCCAGGCTGATTTCGCCGGGTTGCGGATGGTTTCCTCCACCCACCAGCGCTACATCGCTGATGGTGTGGTGCGGACTGCGAAATGGACGGTGTGCCACAAGACCGCCACTGCTGCCCAGTTTGCCTGCCACAGAATGTATTTTGGTGGTTTCCAGAGCCTCGTGCAGGTTCAGCGGAGGCATGATGGTCGGCAAACGCTTGGCCAGCATGGTTTTTCCCGCACCCGGAGGCCCGATGAGAATGATGTTGTGCCCGCCCGCAGCCGCAATTTCCATGGCCCGCTTGATATTTTCCTGCCCCTGCACATCACAGAAATCAACATCGTACTGTAGCTGTGCTTCTTCAAATTCACCTCGAGGGTCAGCAAAAGCCCGTTCCAATTGAAGCTTACCTGAAAGAAAGCCGGCAACTTCTTTGAGGTTTTTTACGCCATACACTTCCAGGTCTTTCACAATAGCCGCCTCGCGCGCATTTTGCTCAGGAAGTATCAATCCTTTGAACCCGTCTTTCATGGCCTGAATGGCAATAGGCAGGGCTCCGCGAATGGGAAGCACAGCACCATCCAGACCCAGCTCGCCCATGATAATATAGTCAGACAAGGTCTGATCACTCAGCTGATAGGAGGCTGCCAGCATTCCAATGGCGATAGGCAAATCATAGGCACTGCCTTCCTTGCGGAGATCTGCAGGTGCCATGTTTACCACCACACGCTGCCTTACAGGCTCAAAACCACTGTTTTTAATCGCCGCATCGGTTCTGAAAAGGCTTTCCTTTACCGCATTGTCAGGCAAGCCAATCACAAATGTTTTAAACTCAGCCGCTGTGGTTGCATTTACCTCCACCGTAATAGGAGTCGCATTCACGCCATGAACGGCGCTCGCAAATAATTTTACCAGCATGGCTTAATAAATTTTACCGGCCTTAATGACCTTTAACCCTACATCGCTTACGCCTGTGAGCTTTTCATCACGCATATTCTGGGCAATTTCAAGCGTATACCGGCCGGGCCTGAGTTTCAACCTGCCGACAAAGGGTTTTTCGTAACTTATCAGATTCCCCTGACCTTGTCCAAGCCATTTTCCCGTGTTATCAGAAAGAACTATCTCAAACTGGTTTTTTTGTGAAATAACAGGACCATCAAGCCGGTAGAGGAGCCAGATATTTGAATAGCTGTAGCCCGAAGTGATTCTGAGTCCGCAGGACAGTGAATAATAATAGGTGGAATCCTCAACCGTGAAAGTGAATTTTTTTCCCTGTCCCCATTGCCAACCGGAAACTTCGGTCTTTTCAAACTGGTTTAGCAATACAGACTGGTCGGTGGTGCATGACTGAAAAAGTGGAACAGTTAACAGAAAAACGATGCCAATAATACTTAATAAACGATACATAACTCAACAATTAAAAATGATTAAACAATATGCGAAGAAACGCATCTTCCCCCTGAAAAAGAAATTTTGGCGTCGTAAAAGTAAAAAATAACCGCTTGTTATAGCCTTCGGGAAAGGCTTGCATACGGGCAAAATCCTTTCTGGTGGTGAGAATAACTGCTTTCCCCTGCTTATCCGATTCCATGATCCAATCTTCAAAATCCTTGTTGCTAAAAGAATGATGATCAGGATAACCAAAGCTTGCAACTACCTTGTAATGTTTACCTGCCCAGTCCTGAAATACCTTATTGTCAGCCAGACCGGAAACCACAATTACATCCGTGTTTAGCGAAAGCTGCAGCCCTTCATTACTAATGGGTACAGCATTTTCATAGTGGCAGAAAAAAACGGGTTTCTTATATTTGGCCAGTTTATGGATGATTTTTTCTGCAGTTTGTACCTGCATTTCCACAGGGCACTTAGTTACCACAATAGCATCTGCCACGGCTGCTGTACAGGGAAATTCCCGAAGCCGTCCGGCCGGCATAGGTATATCCCGCCAAAAGGGTTTTTGGTAATCGGTAAGCAATACATATTTATCGGCCAGCAGGGGTAAATGCTGAAATGCATCATCCAGAATCACCGTTTTAATTTCAGGGTATTCTTGATGTATGCGGAAGATGCCTTGAAGACGATTTTCGCAAACGAAAACGGGTAATTCCGGTGCGGCATTTTTCATTTCCAGGGGCTCATCCCCAGAGTATTGAATATTGTCATGAACCTGAACCTCTCTGAATCCCCTGGTTTTGCGCTTATAGCCCCTTGAGAGCACCGCTGTTTTGTTTTCCGCATGTCTGGCAAGGAACATTGCCATCGGCGTCTTTCCGCTGCCGCCTGCGGCCAGGTTGCCAATTGCTATGCTGTAAAGCGACCCTTTTTTGCGCCTGCCACCTTGCTGAAAATACTGTCTGCGCAACCATGCACCCGTGGCATATAAAAACCCGGCAGGCAGCAGCAAAAACCGTAGAAAGGTAAGCACAACAGGGCAAAGGTAGCCATTAGCCTGTTAATCCAGTAAATGTTTGAGTACATACCAGCCTGAATGCAAAATGTCCTTCATAGCGGTTTCTCCACGCGCAATAACAAAACCGGGGCCCGGGTGGTCGGGCAGCAACATCCACCGATCTCCGGTTTCTGCAGTTAGAACAAGGGTGTTTTCCGTTAGCTGGGTTGTGTCTCTGAGCCCGCTGCTATCCCGTGTTTTTTCTGCCCAAATTTCTACGGTACGGATTTTAAATGGCTTGTTAAATTGAAAAACAACCGGCCTGTGTTTTACCTGCTCTTTGTCTATTCGCAAAGCATAACTTACCGGCAAACCTTCCATGTCGGTTTCTTCCTGCCATATTTTTACGGCTTGCGCATCCGGATGGAGCAACATCTCAATTTCAGGTGAAATATACAGGGTATCACCTTCCCAGTCTGCCTGTAACTGCAAAGTACTGATACTTGCAATTTCCTTCCCAATCCAGGATTTGCATGTTTCCAGTGCTGCCTCATTGAGCCGAAGGTAAAATTTACGGTCTTCCATACGGCCAAAAATAAGAAAGGCTGCCTTGCGGGCAGCCTTTCCATGATATTGTTCAGTTTTAGTAGGTTACCAATATTTCAACGCGGCGGTTGATAGCCTTGTTCACTACACTGCTGTTAGGAACCTTGGGACGGGTGTCACCGAAACCTACCGCTTTCATGCGCTCGGGTGAGATTCCCTTGCCCAGCATGTATACTACAACGGCATCTGCGCGGCGCTGAGAGAGATCGAGATTCTTTGCAGGATCCCCGTCAGAGTCCGTGTGACCTTCGATGGTTACTGAAGCCTCGCTGTACTCTTTCAGAATTTTTACCAGGCGGTCAATATCATCGTATGATTCTGCCTTCAACACATCCTTATTGGTTTCAAAGAAGATGTTTTTAGCGGCCTGTTCAATGGCTTTCTTGGTTTCCACCTTGATTTCAGGACAACCTTTGTTGGCAGCGGTACCGGCCTTGGTAGGGCACTTGTCCACGTTATCAAATATTCCGTCACCGTCTGAATCGGGGCAGCCTTCTCCGGCTATGCTTCCGGGCTTGTCGGGGCATTTGTCAGAACCGTCTTCCACACCATCACCATCGCGGTCGGGACAACCGTTGAGGGCAATAACGCCGGCCACATTGGGGCATTTGTCATCTTTATCCAGAACACCGTCTCCGTCTGAATCGGGGCATCCGCCGCTTTCAGCAGAACCTGCATCTTTAGGACATCTGTCTTTGCTGTCTTCGATGCCATCGCCATCCGTGTCAGGGCAACCTGCAAATTTCTTAAGACCTGCCACATCGGGGCACGCATCATCTGCATCGTAAACCGAGTCGCGGTCGCGGTCAGCAGGGCAGCCCACGCTGTCCACATACTTGCGGTATTTCTCAGGTGTGTTTTTGCACATGTCGTACTTATCACAAACACCGTCTTCGTCTTTATCCTTGCACTTGCTTGGACCTTTGCTTTCACCCAGTGCCATGGTAATACCAACGGCGTGGTAACCCCACATATCATTGGTTTTCCAAAGTCTGTTTACCAGCGGCATGGAGGGATCCGCATCACCGGGCTGGTTGGCACCGTCCCAGCGGTCATTCATGGTGTAGGTGGCAGTCCATGACCAGCGAACACCGATACGATCGCTCAGGTTAAAGGAAATACCAAGTCCACCTTGCACAGCAGCGCCCATATCGGTTACTGCATTTTGAATTTCATTTTGATTGCCCCAGCGAACCTGGCTGTGAACATAATAACCGCCAAATCCACCATACAGGTATGGAATAACCTTTGACTCTTCATTGAAAAATGAGTTCAGTTTGAAACGGGCACCCAAGGTCAAATCCATCGTGTTGGCGCGAAAAGACTGGTATTTCCAGGGCTCGCGCTGCCAGGATACTTCCCTCTTGTAACCCACATCGCCGGCGCTAAAGTTAACAACACCGTCGAACATCGGGTTCAGGTAGTATCCGAAGTTGATACCTCCACCCTGATAATCGGGTTTTCTGGCAAAAAACAGGGAAGAACCCTGATCGCCAAGATATTCTCTCAAGCCAAAATTGGCCTCAACACTCATCGGGGCGTCTGCAGTTTGTGCCTGAACGGCAAAACAAGCTGACATTGCGAGGACAGTAGTAAAAAAACGTCCTAGGTATTTTTTCATCATAAGCTGTTAGCTGTTACTGTAATGTTATTATCAGGCAACAAATATAACAACTTCGGGTAAAAAAAAAATTTTCTCGAAAATTTTATTGCATAACCCGCTGGTCGTTTTGTCATAAAAATGTCACAAAAAAGAATTCTTACTGGTTGATTTTCACCTACTAATGCGAGGCTAAATCAATTATACACGTACAAAAGATTTCCGCTTCTGCTGATGTTGTATCGCGCCAGTGAACCACCGGCGGGCCCTTTGAGGGGCAATCCATTGAACATATAACGGCTTTCACAGCAGTTTTCAAAACGATTGCCATTATACAGGCCGCATTTCAGCTGTATGGCCTGCGTATCCACCCAGATTTGAGAGCACGCATTGAGCGGCTGCCAGGCACAGGTTCGTTCAAAAGCATACCAGGTATCATCATAATCGTGCACTATCAAAACCCCCTTGACACCGCCATCAGCGATTGTAAAGCTGCCGGGAACCAGCAGATGCTGATTGTCGAGGAGATTGAGATCCAGGGTAATATTAACCGGGCCCTTGGGTATGGCTTCCGTAACATTGTTATTTCTGCAGCTTGAAAGCAGCAACAGCAGGGTGGCCAAGCAAAACAACTTAACCTTCATATCGATAAAAACCCTGACCTGTCTTGCGGCCATGGTGACCCGCATCCACTTTTTGCTTTTGGATTCTGCTGGGGCGGAACTTGGCATCCTGCCCAAATAATGCATACATGGAACTGGTTACGGCATAATTGGTATCAACCCCAATCAGATCCATGAGGCGGAAAGGACCCATTTTAAAACCGGAGGCTTCACACAGCCTGTCTATCGTTTCCAGGGAAGCTACATGTTCCTCAAGCACTTTCAGCCCTTCCACATAGTAGTGCCTTGCAACACGATTCACAATGAAACCAGGGGCATCTGCAGCATACACTGCTTTTTTACCTAAGGATTCAGCCCACTGAAAGGCTTTTTGTGCCACATTGCAATCGGTTTCAGCACCGGAAATAATTTCCACCAACTTCATGATATGGGCAGGATTAAAAAAATGAACTCCCACCACCCTGCCAGGATGCTGAAGTCCGCGGGCAATCTGCGTTATGGGTATGGAACTGGTATTGGTTGCCAGTATGGCGTCAGGACTGTTAACGGCCTCCAGTTGCTTAAACAGCGTCTGCTTTATTTCCAGATTTTCCAGAATAGCCTCTATGATAATATCCGCCTGCAAAGCATTCACATCATTTACAACGGATAGCAAGTGGATTGCCTCGCTTGCCTTTTCGGGAGTGAGCTTGCCCTTCTCAACAGCCTTGTCCAGCTCTTTGAGGATATAGGATTTGCCTTTTTCCAGGGCAGCCTCGTTCACATCAAACAGCAACGTCCGGTATCCGGCCTGAATACTGCTGAGTGCAATGCCTGCACCCATCACACCTGCCCCTGCTACAGCCACTTTCATAAATACAAATATACAAAATTTACCGCGAGGTTAGCCACCCTGCGGGATTGAGTTTGGATTGACCCTGCCACAGCTGAAACTGAAGAATGGTTTTGGATTCATCATCTGTCCAAACCCTGCCCAGCGCCTGTTTCGCCTCTACCTGCTGGCCGCGGCTCACATACACCTGGCTAAGTCGGCTGTATACGGTGTAATACTCGCCATGATTGAGCAGAACAGCTTTTTCCTGACCGGGGATTTCCAGTATGGCAGAAACCGTTCCTTTGAAAACAGCCCGGGCTGTGCTTCCTTCGGCCGTGGTTATGTCAACGCCATTGTTGACAAGGGTAATACCGGCCAGATCGGGATGGGCGTGTACGCCAAAATACTGTGAGATATAGCCGCGTTCCACCGGCCAGGGCAGACTTCCTCTGCCTGAGGCAAAATTATCGCTGATTACACGTGCTTCCGGGGTAAGTAAAATGCTCCCGGAAGACCGCGATGACTTGCTTCCCGTAGTTTTGGGGTTAGCTGCAGCTGTGCCCGTATTGTCTCTGGCAGACTGCTGCCTTGCTCTTTTTCTTGCTGCTGCTATTTCCCTTGCAATCATGGCCGATATGGCAGAATTCAGCCTGGCCACGGCTTTTTCATTCTGCTTTATTTTTTTCCGCAACTCTGCTTCCTTGCCAGCCAGTGATTTTACCAGTTGTGTTTTCTGACTTCTGTCTGTTTCAAGCTGTTGCTGCTCTTTTTTCTCTACCAACAGGATTCCATTTTTTTCCTGTCTGATTTCTTCCAATGCCTGTAATCCATTTTTTACTTCCGAAGCCTTCACCTCCAAAATCCCAATCTGCTGTTTGCGGTAATCAGAGAGTCTGTTCAGGTATTGCATTCTGCGAACCGCTTGCCGAAAAGATGCCGAAGCAAAAACAAAAGCCAGCTTGTTGGCCGATTTTCGGCTTTTGTAGGCTTTAAGTACAGTTTTGCGCAATTTTAGCCGCTCAGCATTGTAGGAGGCCTTCAGTTGTTCGAGCGTGGTGTTCTGTTTGTTGATTTCCTGTTCGGCCTCACTCAACTCAGATTTCAGATCGTTTATGACTTCGCCCTGCTTTTCAATGATGCGGTTCAAGGCACCAATTTTATGAAGGGTAGCGCTCTTCTGGGCACTGGTTTTTTGCAGAATATTGCGGGTATACTGTATTTCCTCCTGCACTTTCTTACGCTTCTTTTCCAGTTCCTTTCGGGATTGTGAAAACCCCGTTAATGGAAGTAGTAAGAGAAAACATATGCAGGTAAAACGAAACATGGCTATTTTTTTTGGGTGTATCCCGCCGGAATACTAAACGGGTACGAAGGTATAACTGCATCGCTTGGGTTTGTAAACGCTGCCTGCAAGCGTACAGTATTTTTGTCACCGAATGCCGTAATCCGCATCTGCTGAGGCACAGCAAAGGCACCTGACTTTTGCTCGCCTTCATAAACCACTTTGATTTGCCGGTTTTTACCGGTCTCGGCTATCACGCTGCTGTCGATATTACCACCCGTGTTGGTAAACAGTATGTTGGTAGAGGCTGCATTGGAGGAATACCATGCTCCGGACTGGCTGTCTTTGGTATAATAAACCGTATCAAAAATTGGATTGGAAACAATGAGGTTTTGCAATTCCCTGAGTGACACCGGAGCTCCGAGCATATTGGTCAAATCGGCTATGCCCAAACGCATATATTCTTTGTGGTACAGATCAAGTACCAGCACACTGTCGCGGGTAATGATTCCTTTTGCCACCTGAATGCCAAAGGCAACTGAAACGGAAAACCACAATATGCTGTCATTGCGCATACGCAAACTCAGGGTGCCGCTCATTTCCTGCCCGTCGCCTGAAACGTAATCTATATTGAGGCGGTCTGAAAAATACTGCCAGCTTTTGCGGTTGATGTTGTCGCCTTTCAGCGCTACGGTTGTGTCCGTTGCAAGATTTCCAATGCGCACAGGTGTCTCACCAGCGGGTTGTTTTCTTGCCTTGCAGGCGCTCAGTGCAAAGAATGCGAGCAAAAGAATGAAGTTTCTCAATGTTTGTTTAACGATTTTTAAGCTTGTTTATTTTCTGCAGCAGTACCTCTTTGCGGATGTTTGTGCAAGCCAATGCCTTTTCATAGCAGCGCAAAGCTTCAACCGGCTGAGGTCCATATAAATCACCCATCAATTCCAATGCCACAGGGCTTTCAGGTAAATATTGGTGTAGCAAAGCAATAGCTGCATTCTGGTTTTTATTGACCATCAGTGCCAGTCTGGCCTGTTGCAGCACGCATTGTAAAAATGCCCAGTAACTGCCGTCTTCACAGGTTTTGAATTTGTTAGATCTGCATCGGAACTCCTCATCAAAAAGTATACTGAGGTGCTTGGCCGCATCTTCCGGTCTGTTCTGAATCAATGCCCATTCAGCATCCACCATGACAGCATACTGCACAATTGACGAATCCTCAAACGGTATATTGCCCTCAGGCCGGTTTTTGCCGGTTTGCATCATAAAGTAATATCTGAGTGCTGTCAGTGCTGATGCATCGGCAGAAATTAGCGCCCCCTCGCTGCAGGTGCGCAGGGCTTCATCCGTTCTTCCGTTTACAAACAGTGCGATTGCCTTCATTTGATAACCGGCGGGATTCATAGCATATAATTCCAGCAAGGTGTCTGATTCAGCAAGCATTTTTTGGATTTCGCAACCCATGGAAAGTGCGGTAAGGTATTGTTGCCACAGCACAAGGCTTTGTCTGCCTTCATGCAGGGCTTTTTTCAGGAAACCGGCCGCATCACCGGCCTTGCCGTGATTAAGACACCACAACCCGAGTGCCTGGGATGCACGGGGCTCATTGGGATGGTTTCTGCAAAGTCCGCGAAGAATGACTTCAGATGAGTCATAGGCAGGATGCTCAGGTTGGGTATAAGGCTCCACACATTTCCATTTTGCCTCAAATGACAGTCCCCGGGTCTGCGCTACATTCACCAGAAACTCCGGAATTGAAGCGCCCGTGTTTGAAGCGTTCAACTCACAGTACATTCCTATCATTTCATAATCGCGGGGATTTTGTGCCAGCAGCGTATCCAGCAGATTTTTTGCGGCAGCAACGGCACCGCCTTGTTTTAGTGCATTAACCTGCCTAAGCCTGTAGTAATTGCGGTCGGGATACTTTCTGCTCAGTGCAGCCCATTGATCAGCGGCTTTCTCGGGTTGCCCCAGCCCCAGAAAAGCCTGGGTCTTGTATTCAACAATGGATTCCATGAGTCCGAAGGATTTCTCCCATTGCTCGCAGAGTCTGAGCACAGAATTCCATTCACCTGCCATGGCATAATAGCGGGCTGCATCGCTGTAGGCAGACCAAGCCCGTGGATGTTTTTGTGTATATGCAGCATACACATCGGCCGCTTTTTTGTAATCATAGCGCCGGCGGTACAATTCTGCATCCAGCCACATCCAGTCTTCAACAGAGGTGTCTGATTGCCTTGCTTTGGCATTCAGTGCAAGTGCCTCGTCGGTTTTGCCATTTTTTGATGCAATGCAGGCAAGCCGGTGGTAGGCTGCACCCGGTGGCATACCGCTGCGGGTGTATCGCCTGTAAAGAGAATCGGATTGCTTCCAGTTTCCCTGTATGTAGTGAAACTCAGCAGCATAATACATTTCTTGCAATGCAACTGTATCAAAGGCTTTTGATAAAACAGCAGGCGCGGCTTTGCGGGTACCGCAACCCCAGGCTACCCAAAGTAACGGCAGCAGAAAACTGCCGAAATACCTCATGACTGTGTGGAATAATCCCCAATACTGAGTTCGCAGCTTTCGCCGTTCAGGCTTACATGGTTGCCAATCATGCTGTTGGTAAAATTCAGGTTGCGAATGTGGCTGTTGTTTTGAATAATACTGTTTGAAACAACGCAGTTTTCCATTTTAGTATTGTTGCCTATGCTCACATAAGGCCCAATGGTACAGCCTTTTAGCTCCACATTCTCGCCGATGAAACAGGGCTGAATAATTTGCGTTCCGCCATTGAATATTTCCGGGGCGATATGGAACAGTTCCCTACGCGTTTCCAGCAGGCGTTTATTGGTATTGACTGTGGCATCCTTGTTGCCGCAATCCCACCACTCATCCACAGCGCCCGGCTTGAAGCGCATACCTTTATTTTTCATGTTTTCCAAAGCATTGGTGAGCTGATACTCTCCTTTTTCGCGGATATCGTTGTCAATGAGATATTGCAATTCACTGTGAAGGGTTTCACCGCTTTTGAAATAATAAATACCTATAATGGCCAGATCTGATACGAAGTCGGCGGGCTTTTCAACAAAATCGGTAATGTAGTTCTCGTTGTCAAGCTTCACCACACCAAAACTGGAAGGGTTTTCAACTTTATGAACCCAGATGACACCATCGGGATTGGTATCCAGGTTAAATTTGGCTCTGAAGAGGGTATCGGCAAAAGCGACAATAACTTCACCCTGCAGGCTTTCTTTGGCACACAATATGGCATGGGCTGTACCCAGCGGCTCATGCTGGTAGCAAATACGACCTTTGGCGCCCACGCTTTGGGCAATTTGTAACAAATGGGCTTCCGTTTCTTGCCCGAATTCACCAATTACAAAAGCGATTTCATCAATCGGCTGATCACAAACAGCGGCAATATCTTCTATCAGCCAGTGAACGATGGGCTTTCCCGCTACAGGCAGCAGGGGCTTGGGAACAGTGAGTGTATGGGGCCGCATGCGTTTTCCCATGCCGGCCATTGGAATAATTAACTTCATGTATTTTATTGGTTTGTCTTAAACCAAATCGCAACTGCAAAGTAAATACAATTGAACCAATTTTATATTTCCGGTTTAGGAATATGACCACCGGCAAACCTTTTCAGGCCCATTCATACATCATAATTAACGGGTATAAAGATTTCGGGCTACCCCATGTTCAGGCGATGAAAGCCAGTCCGCCCGCTACTACGTTCACATGCATGCTATCCGCATGATACAAATCACCATCGGCCTGAAATGCAGCTGCATTTTCCAGTTCAATTTTGCAGGAGGAAGCATGTAAAAATACAACAGGTTCAAGGCGCAGGTGCCTGCCAAAATTGACCAGAAACACATAGCGCAGCCGCTGTAACAGGTTGTGGGGCTTGATTAAAACAAGATCCATTTTCCCATCCTGCAGCGAGGCGTTGGGGAACATTCTGAAACCGCCTCCGGAACGGTAACCGTTGCCAATGGTAACCATGAAAGCTCTTCCCTCATACCGAAAATCCTCAGCGGTTATGCAGACATGAACAGGCCTGTAAAAAAACATATGGCGGGCAATCGGTAAAATATATTTCAGTGCCGGCCACCGGACTTTACGGGCTTTCCCGGCCACAAAAGATTCAAATCCGGTGCCGCACACATTGTGTGCATAGACATCATTGATGCGCAATACATCACAACGAATAATGGAATCTGATAAAATTTTCCGGGCCAAATCCGCAATAGATATAGTTTTAAAATTGGCTGCAAAATCGTTTCCGCTGCCTACCGGCAAAATCGAGTATGAATGATCAAGTCCGGCCTTATTTATAGCCATGTGCAGGGTTCCGTCTCCCCCGGCAGCAATGATGTGGGTGGGCGACAGCGAGGTCAATTCCTCAGGGTTGCTGATGCCCTGTATTTCCAGTCCGCAGCTTTCAAATACCACCAGCCATTTCTCTATCCTGCTTGCATTGTAGCGCCCTGAACGGGGATTGTAAAACAACACGGCTTTGGCAGGCATGCCTCAAAGATGGGGAAAATGCGCGGTATTTTCTGCGCATCGGTTTAACAACTTTTTGAAAGTTGCCAAACCTTGAAGGGCTTGTCTGCCGTACCTTTGTAGCATGCTCGCCCTCGTAGATTTTTCCTTTGAGTTTGCCGGAAGATATTTGTACAAAAACGCCAACTGGCACATCAAGCCCGGAGAAAAAATAGGGCTCGTGGGCCTCAACGGAACCGGAAAATCTACACTGCTGCGCCTCATATCCGGCGATTATGAATTGCGGGAAGGCAGCATGAGCAAGCCGTCCAACCTGAAAATCGGGTTTTTAAACCAGGATTTGCTGAGCATTGATTATCAAGATCCATTGCTGGAAGTGGTTTTGCAGGGCAGGGCCGACCTGTCCGCGCTGGATAAGGAAATCAACCGCCTGCTGGAAGAAATTGAGCGCACAGCCGATGTAAACGCCATTCAACGCCTTACAGAGCTGCAAGATCAGTTTGGCAACCTGGGCGGATATGACTGGCATGCAGAAGCCGAGAAACTGCTGGAAGGGCTGGGTTTTAAAACCGAAGAACTGCAAAAACCCTTGAATCTGTTCTCAGGAGGCTGGCGCATGCGGGCCATGCTGGCAAAGCTGCTGCTTATGCAGCCAGATTTGCTGCTGCTGGACGAACCCACCAACCACCTGGATTTGCCTACCATTGAATGGATTGAAGACTATCTGAAAACCTACAAGGGCACGTTTGTGATTGTGAGCCACGACCGCCTGTTTTTGGACAACACCGTAAACCGCATTGCCGAAGTGGCCCACCAGCAATTGTACCACTATAAGGGTAATTTCAGCGACTACCTGGAACAAAAAGAAGAGCGCGATGAAATGCTGCAGCGCCGTTTTGACAACCAGCAAGATTACATCCGCCAGCAAATGGCATTTATTCGCCGGTTCAAAGCCAAGGCAAGCAAAGCAACTGCGGTACAAAGTAGGGTGAAAATGCTGCAGAAGCTGGACAAAATTGAACTGAAGGATGATGAGAAGCGTGAAATGAACATCCGCTTCAACATTCGCACCACGCCCGGAAAAACCATTTGTACGCTAAAAGACGTAAGCAAAAGCTATGACAACGTGGAAATTATCCGTTCAGCGAATGCCCAGGTACTGCGTGGCGATAAAATTGCCCTGATTGGTGCCAACGGCAAAGGAAAGAGTACACTGTTGCGTATCATTAACGGATCTGAACCGCATGGCGGTGTTGTGGAACCCGGCTGGAACGTAGAAACTTCCTTTTTTGCCCAGCACCAGCTGGAAGCCCTGAACCTGCAAAGGGATTTGCTGAATGAACTGGGCACGGTGGATGCGGAATACACAGAGGCTGAACTGCGCACGGTGCTTGGCTGTTTCCTGTTTACCGGCGATGAAGTTTTCAAGAAAATAAAAGTGTTGTCGGGTGGCGAAAAAAGTCGGGTGGCACTGGCCAAAACCCTGCTTACGAGGGCCAATCTGCTCTTGCTGGACGAACCCACCAACCACCTGGACATGTTTAGCACATCCGTGCTTGCCGATGCCATTTCGCAATACAAAGGCACCTGCGTGATCGTGAGCCACGACCGTACGTTTGTGAGCAATGTAGCCACAAAAATCTGGTGGATTGAAAACGGCATCCTGCGCGAATATCCCGGCACGTATGACGAGTGGAATGAGTGGATGCAGCGCCGCGGACCGGAAACCTACATTCAGGATAACGAAACGTCAAAGTCAAAGCCTACAGTCAATAAAGACAATACTGACAGCGGTTCTGAGCCTAAAAAACCCGGGAAAAACCGGCTGCAGCAACTGGAACAGGAAATGGCCGAACTGGAAAAACAAATGGAAAAGGTTCGTGCCGAAAAGGCCATGCACGAAAAGCGTCTGACAGATGAAGACGTGGCCGTTGATTTTGAAAAAATCAATGCGCATACACAGGCCTACCAGCAGGCAGATACTGAACTGCAGAAATTGCAAACCGCTTATGATGCGGCCATGGAAACATGGATAGCCGGCAATGCCGACTAAGGGCATCCAAACGGCTTATTGGTACATTTTTGCGTAATACTGCTGATACTCACCGCTGGTGACGTGATCCAGCCATTCCTGGTTTGATAAGTACCAATCCACGGTTTTTTCAAATCCTTCCGCAAAGGCTACACTGGGCGCCCAGCCGAGTTCATTCATCAGTTTTGAAGCGTCTATTGCATAGCGGAAATCGTGCCCGGCGCGATCGGTAACATAGGTTATCAGTTTTTCACTTTCTCCCGCTGCCCGACCCAGTTTGCGGTCCATAATGCCACACAGGGTTTTTACAAGGTCAATGTTTTTCCATTCATTGTTACCTCCAATGTTGTAGGTTTCACCGTTGCGGCCTTGGTGAAATATCACATCAATGGCGCGGGCATGATCTTCCACATACAGCCAGTCGCGTACATTTTCGCCTTTGCCATATACCGGCAGGGGCTTGTTGTGGCGGATGTTGTTAATCATAAGCGGTATCAACTTTTCGGGAAAATGGTGGCTGCCGTAGTTGTTGCTGCAATTGCTGATAACCACCGGCATTTTGTAGGTTTCATGATATGCGCGCACAAAGTGATCGCTGCCGGCTTTGCTGGCGCTGTAAGGGCTGTTTGGGCTATAGGGCGTGGTTTCCGTAAATTTACCTTCATCGCCGAGGGTTCCGTAAACTTCGTCTGTACTTACATGGTAAAAACGCCCCTTTTGCATATCACCATGTTGTTTGAACGCATTGAGCAGGTTCACGGTTCCCACCACATTGGTCATCACAAAATCAATGGGATTGCTGATGCTGCGGTCCACGTGGCTTTCTGCCGCCAGATGCACAACACCAAAGGGCTTGTACTTTTCAAAAAGAGCCTGAATGGCTTCCGCATCGCGGATATCCGCTTTTTCAAAGTGGTAATTGGGTTTAGCAGAAACATCTTTCAGATTTTCCAGGTTGCCTGCATAGGTCAGTGCATCCAGGTTTATGATGTTGTATTCGGGATACCGGTTCACAAAAAGGCGCACCACATGGCTGCCTATGAATCCGGCACCGCCGGTAATAATGAGATTTTTGCTCATGGTTTTGATAAGGTTAAATCGGTTATTTTAATCATTAACGGCGTGTAAGGTTTTACAATATTCATGTACCCCTGATCACCATATCCATAATCGCTGGTGACCAGAAAAACGCCGGTTTCACCTTCGGACATGTATTGCAATATCTGGTCAAATGCCGCCATATTATAGGTGTTTTTACCTATTTCCATAAGGTACTTTTTCCCGGTAGGTGCAGAATTAATAAGCAAACGTCCGTCGAGGGTAGCTACTTCTGCGTGAAAACTCACCACCCGGCCCTCGGTAAATCTGGGGGACTGGGTTTTGTTCTCTATAAAATACTTAATGAAGCGGGTAGAATCCAGCAACCATGGTTTTTTCATGCGTGCCGCAAAATCGTCAATCAGCTTGTTTTCTTTTTGCAAACGCTCCATAAAGCGCTGGTTTTGATAACCTGCATACTGCGCATCGTTCAGCACCTTTATGATGCGGATAATAAATTTTGCGTTTTCACCAGAAGGTAAATTCATAATCTGCAGGTTACCGCTAATGCGCTGTTTCAGCGAGTCGGTAGGAATCAACACTTCCACTACTGAACCGGGAGCGCCATTCTGCATGGCATCCTCCAGCTCGTTGCGGGGCTCAACGGGATACATCATATGCTGTTCCACGCCCGGTTTGGCGAGGTTTACCAGCGTATCGCCTTCCGGACCCGTCAGCACATACTGAAACACAATGTGGTAGCCGGCTCCGGGCATTTTGTCCCATTTCTTACCTTCCACTACCCTGAAGTAACCACCGCGTTGGGTTTTTTCCCATCCGCCCAGCCAGATGCCCAGGGGTTTGCGCAGAAAAAAAGCGAGTGATGCCAAAATCAGCAGCACAAGGCTGAGGGTAAGCCAGTGTTTTTTAACAAAATTCATATTGCCAGTAACGCTTCTTTATAGTCTTTTATCGTGTCGCGGAATTTTTGCACCACGCGTTCCAGCGGTTCATCGCTGGCTCCGCCCGATGCATTGCGGTGTCCGCCGCCATTAAAATACCTGGATGCATATTCGTTTACCGCAAAGTCGCCTTTGCTGCGGAAACTCATTTTCACCATTTTGGTGCGGTCAATGATGAGCACGCTCAGCACAATGCCTTTCAGGCCCAGTCCCAGGTTCACCAGGCCTTCTGTATCGCCGGTTTTCACATCAAACTGCTCCAGTTCTTCTTTGGTCAAGTAAATCAGGGCTGTGCGCAGCTCCGGCAAAACCTCCAGTTTGTGCAGCATGCAATAGCCAAACAATTTGGTGCGATTTGGAGTGAACACATCGTAAATGCGTTCGTGAATGCCTACGTGGTCGGCACCTTGCTCCAGCAGATCTGCCGCAATCAGGTGGGTGAGGCTGTTGGTATTGCTGTACTGAAAATTGCCAGTGTCGGTCATCAACCCCGTATACAGGCAGGTTGCGCAATCTTTGGAAATATTTTCCAGCCCGAAGTAATGTTTTATGAGGTGAAAAACCAGTTCGGCAGTACTGCTGCTTTTGGGGTCCCAAAGGGCATATTGCTGAAAGTGCTCCGGCTCAAGGTGGTGGTCTATCATTACCTTCTCACCCCGTGCGTTTCTCACGATTTCGCCGTATTCATTGATGCGGGACAGGCGGTTAAAGTCCAGGCAAAAAATTAAATCCGCTTCTTCCGTAATGGCCCTGCATTCAGCTTCTTTTTCTTCGTAAATAAGCACGGTTTCATTGCCCGGCAGCCAATGCAGAAAATCGGCGTAGTCGGTAGGGGCAATCACCTGCACTTCGTGAACATGGTGTTTCAAAAATGCATACAGCCCAAGGCTGCTTCCCATGGCATCTCCATCCGGTTTGTGGTGGGTGGTAATAACCGCCTTGCGGTATTTTCCGCTTTGAAGGTTTTCAATAAGGGGAGCAAGGGTATCGAGGCGCATTTCACTGCAAAGATAACCCACGCTTTGTCCATTTTTAGCACTTAGCTATTAAGCTGTTGTGTGTATTAAACACGCTTTTATCCTGAATAATGAGGTTTTTGGTTATTTTTGTTAATTAATTAACCCCAAACCATGCGAAAAATCGCTTCTATTCTGTGTTTGTGTGCCGGCATTTCCCTTTCGGCCCAAACAGAATCAGATGCCCTTTTCATGGACAAACACAACCTTTGCGGAGGGTTTGTTTATGGAAATACTACCTGGGACCACTACTGGGAAGGCACTTTTTATCGAAACAATGCCAATATTGGCAGTTTTAAATCCAATTCGGTGATGGCCATGGCCAACTACGGCATTGCCAGGGGCCTGAATGTGATTACTTCTGCGGCATGGATTGACAACCGCGTAACAGCAGGCACCCTCATTGGTCAAAAAGGCATTCAGGATTTGAATGTATTCCTGAAAAAAGAAATTTGGGCCAAAGACATCAAGGGTTTCAACAGCTCGCTGGTAGCAGTGGGCGGCGTTTCTGCACCGCTAACCGACTACGTAGTTGATTTTCTTCCAATCAGCATTGGCATGCGAAGCAAAACCGCCTCCCTGCGCCTGCTGGGTGATGTGCAGAAAGGCCACTGGTACGGCACAGCCTCGGCCATGTATACACGCCGAAACAACATAACCATAGACCGGAACTCCTATTACACCACTGAATTGATATACAGCAATAAGATGTTCATGCCGGATGTTTTCTCCTATAACATCCGCCTGGGCTGGAGAGATGGAGCCGACAAATATTTTGAACTGATAGCAGACCGCATGAACACCCTCGGTGGTTTTGACATTCGCAAAAACGACATGCCACTCCCCGGCAACAACATGGATGCTTTCCGCGCCGGTGTTAATATCAAATATCCGGTTCCGGTGCTTAATGGCTTAAGCGTGATGGCCACAGGTATGCAGACCCTCTCGGGCCGCAACATGGGCAAAGCACGAATGATTATGGCAGGCGTGGTTTACCAAACTGCCTTCATGAAAGGAGACAAGAAGTGAAATCCTCCATCAAAATAGCAGGCCTGTTTGGTTTGTTGGCCCTGGTTTCCTGCAACAAGGATATCACACAGCGTAACCTTGAATTCGGAGCGCTGAATCCCGCTAAAATCGACACATCCGCCGGAAAATGGAAGCCTGTACTGCTGACTTCGGCAACCGAATTCAGCTGCGATGTACCCATTGCGGTTACCTCTCCGGATTACAAGCTTCAGCTGCTGGAAATCAAGAGCCGGCAGGCGAATATGACCGACGCAGACGAAGAAACCCTGAAATACTGGAGCGCTGGAACTGTGCTTCGCTGGAATGAAATCCTGCGCGAACTGGTGGCCAAATACAACCTGCCGCCCTACCAGAACCCTGACGGCACGTATCCTATACCCAGCAGCGCCAATCCGCTGGCGTATCCCTATTTCCCTTTTGCTAATCCGCCCTATGCCGCCCGCGCCTATGCGTATGTTTCGGCTGCGCAGTATGATGCGCTGGTAGCGGCTTACCATTACAAAGGTTTTTACCGCAGATCCCGCCCTTCGGCGGTTGACAACACCATTAAGGAGCTGATTCCTGTCGTCAAAGACTTTGCTTATCCCAGCGAAGAAGCGGTGGTGGCCGGTGCGGCATTTGCCATGATGAGCCTGCTTTTCCCAGGAGAACAGGATTATTTGCAGGAAAAACTGAATGAGTGCATTGATGTGCGCATTCTGGCCGGTGCCAATGTGCGCAGCGAAGTAGAAGCCGGTGTTAAACTTGGCAAAGCCGTTGCCGGCAAATTCATTGCCCGTGCCCGCACAGACAGGGCCGGAAAAGCGGTTGGAACACCCGCGGATTGGGCAAAACTGGAAAGTGATGCCATCGCCCGTGGAGAAACCCCCTGGATAAGCCAGGAAAGCCCAAAAAGACCGCCCATGCTGCCCTTATTTGGCAAAACCATCGGATTTCTGGTAGATACCACCGAAGTTGTCAGCAATCGCCCGACGGCACCGCCGTCCACCGCCTCTCCTGAATTTGCCAAAGAACTGGATGAGGTGCTCTGGTACAGCCAAAATGCCACCCGCGAACGCATGCGCATTGTGCACTTCTGGGCCGACGGTGCAGGCACCTATACGCCTCCCGGCCACTGGAACGCTATTGCCTGCGAAGATTTTGTGAATATGCGTTTCAGCGAAGTGCGCTGGGCCCGCAACCTTGCCCTGCTGAACATGGCCATGTTTGATGCCGCCATTTGCTGCTGGGATGCCAAATACGCATATTTCAATCCCAGGCCGTCTCAGGCAAACAACAAAATCAAAACTTTAACAGGCTTGCCGAATTTTCCGGCCTACACCAGCGGCCACAGCACTTTCAGTGGTGCCGCCGCTACATTGCTGAGCCATGTGAATCCGTCCCGTGCCAATGATTATATGTCTATGGCTGATGAGGCCAGCAAAAGTCGTCTGTATGGCGCCATCCACTACCGCAGCGATATTGAGGTAGGAATGCAGATGGGAAAAAATATTGGAGATAAAGCTGTTGCCCGCGCTAAAACCGATGGTGCAGATTAACCGCTTTCCGGTATAAAAAAAGGGGTCCAACGACCCCTTTTTTTATGTTCGGCTGTGTGCCTTAGTAGCCAAAAAGTTCATCTAGGCTTAGTTCTTTAACCTTTCCGTATTTCTCCAGATCCTTGCGACTGATTCGCTCCTTGCTGGCAACCACACACAGCCCCCGGTTGCGGTTGCTGATATGGTTTTTGTGGAATGTTTCAATTTCCTTCAGCGATATACCGGGAAGTGCTTCATACAGGGCTTTGTTTGCGTCGGTTTCCAGGCCTTTTTTGCGAAGGCTCATGTACGTACCCAGCAAATACTCCTCGGTGGTGCGCGATGTTTCTATGCGGTTTTTCAGGCTTTCTTTGGCCAGGGCAAATACATTGCTGTCAGCAGGCATGCTGTTCAGCAACTCGTTCATGGCCGCGATGGCATCGTGATATTTGTCGGCCTGTGTGCCGATAAAAGCCATGCTGGTGCAGTACTCATCCTTTTCATCGGGAATGCTGTAGCCTGCGTAGGTGCTGTATGCGAGGGCTTTTGCTTCGCGGATATTTTGAAACACCACGCTGCTCATGTCGCCTCCAAAATACTGATTAAAAGCAGCAGCTACAGGCTCAGATGCCGGATTATACTTCACATCTCGGTTGAGCCAGTAAATACTGGCCTGCACCTGCTTGTAATCGGCAAAAAACACCTCGTTTTCTTTGTTTTCGCGGGGTATGAATTTCTTGGCGGGTTTGGTTTTGGCAAAAGCCTTGGGTGTTCCGTGCAGGACATCGATCGATGAGAGTAATTTGCCCTGTTCCCTTTGTCCGTAATACAATATCTCGTGTGGTATATCTTTCATGCCTTTAATCAGCCCAATCAGCTCGGCTGCATTGAGTTTCTTTAGTTCGGCATTGGTCAATATCCAGCGCGCAGGATTGTCAGCACCATACATGGCATACGCATTCAGGCGTCCGCTAATTCCACGGCTGTTGAGTTTGCTGTCTTCACGCTTTTTCAATTCCCCGTCTATCATGTCTGTGAAGGCCTTTTCATCCGCAACGGGATTGTTTAGCAAGCCTTCCAAAATGCGCATTGCTGCCTCAAAATTCTCTTCTGGTCCGGTCAGGGAAACATAGGTTTCTTCATCTCCTACATTGGTGAAGAAATTACAACCCAGCGCATACATTTTTTTGCTGATTTCTTCGGCATTCATACCGGGAATGCCCGCATAACGCATGTATTGCATGGCCAGTGGAAGGGCCTTGTTGTGGTTTTTGCCAAAAGCATAGACATACGACATCGCAAACAGACGGTTTTCGGTGTTTTTAACATAGTGAACCGCAGCCTTTCCGAGTGAAGTATGCACAATTCCATCTTTCAGATTGGCAAAAACCGGTGTAATGGGCAGGGTCTCTTCCTGCAGCCACTCGGTTACAAAGGTGCTTTGCTTATCACGGTTCAGTTCCACGCTGCTGATTTCGGGTTTGTTGATTTTTGAAACCGTGGTGTCGGTGCCTCTGCGTTTGAAAACCTCAACACGCTCACGGTCCAGAAACTCTTTTGCAACCTCCATAATATCATCACGGGTAAGCTGCTTCATGGCCCAAAACTCATTCCATTGTTTCTGGTAGCCCTGTCCGTTGATAAAGCTCTCCATCAGGAAATAACCGCGGTTGGCATTTTCCTTGAATTGCTGAAGGCGGGTGATTTCTTCATTCAGAATAATGGCTTTTACCAGGCTGTCATCAAATTTGCCATCGCGGATCAGTTCCATCTGTGAAATCAGCAAATCGCGCACCTGCTCCAGGGTCTGACCTTCTCTGGGTTTGCCGGTAAGCTGAAATACGCTGTAGTCATTGAGCGTATTTACACCGCTGTTGGCACTCAGCACTTTCTGGGCTTTCACCAGATTCAGGTCAATGAGACCCGCACTGCTGTTGTTGAGCAACAAATCAATCAGTTTGGCTGCCCTGGCTTCGCGGGTACCGGCACCAGGCATGCGGTAACCAATGGTTACCCATTCGGCATCGGGGCCCACCACGTCAAAGCTGCGGGGAGATCCATGGGGCATTTCCCATTCGAACTCATAGGTTTTTACCGGCTTGGGCTGCATCCAGGCAAAATGTTCGGCAATGCCATCCGCTGCCTGATCCGGATCAAAATCACCTGCCAGGATAATGGCCATGTTGTTGGGCACATAATATGCATTGAAGTATTCGCGGATGGCTTTCAGGCCTGGGTTTTTGAGGTGCTCAACCGTACCGATGGTGGTTTGAAGGCCGTAGTTGTGTTTTTTAAACAACTCACCCATAAGTTTGTCTTCCACCTTTTCACCATCGCGGTCCAGGCTAATGTTCTTTTCTTCGTAAACGGCTTCCAGCTCGGTGTGGAACAGGCGCAGCACCGGGTTGCGGTAACGCTCCGATTCAAGTTCCAGCCATTTGTGAAACATGTTGGTAGGGATATCGTTGATATACACCGTCATTTCATTGCTGGTGAAAGCGTTGGTTCCTTCGGCGCCCATAGCCTGACACATTTTGTCAAATTCATTGGCAATGCTCCACTTGGCCGCCAGCCGGCTCACACTGTCAATACTTCTGTAAATGGCTTTTCTGGCCAATTCATTCTTGCTTTGGTTGTATTGCTCGTAGAGTGCGTCTATCTGATCCAGCAAGGGCTTTTCCTTGCTCCAGTCGAGGGTTCCGTAGCGGTCAGTACCTTTGAAAAGCATATGCTCCAGGTAATGCGCCAGCCCGGTGTTGTTGGCAGGATCGTTTTTACTGCCGGTGCGCACGGCCACCATGGTCTGTATGCGCGGTGTGCGGGGATTTTTGCTGGTGATGAGGGTCAGGCCGTTTTTGAAGGTGTAGATGCGCACATTCAACGGGTCTCCTTCAAACTTTTGAACGGTCCATTTATCGGTTTTTTCTTCGCTGTAGGTGGTTACGCGGTCTTGCGCAAGCAATGAAAAGCAAACCAAAAACAGAAAACTGAGTGAAAAAAGGTTTTTCATGTCGGCGAATTTACCCTAAAACAGACAAATAGCCTGCCATGACCGCAGTGCTTCGATAAAATGCGGCCGTATGACGACCATCGCTGTCGGGATTTGTTCAATTGTTTTACCTTTGAATATGTATGAGGTTCGCGGTATTTGCTGTATTGTCGTATTTGTGGCTTTCAATGATGCCCAATCTGACCCGGGCGCAGGGCAATACCCGAAAACAGATTAAAAAAGGGAAGGTGATTGAAAAGCGTTTCAGCGAATGTCCTTCTCCACCGGCACCGGATTACAATGACATCAGCAACTGGGCGGCCCATCCCGATAAAAAAGATCCCTCGGATGAGGTTCCCAAAAGCCTTTCAGGAAAGCAAAATCAGCAGTTGGCCGATGTTTTTTTTATTCATCCTACCTCCTTCACCGGCAGCAGTGGCGATTCTTTTCTTTGGAATGCGGATGTAAGAAATGCTAAAATCAATCGCGAAACAGACAACGGAGCCATTCGTTATCAGGCCAGTATTTTTAATGCAAACTACCGCGTGTTTGCCCCCCGATACAGGCAGGCGCATTTTTTCAGTTTTTTGACGCACAACCTTTCCGATAAAAAACAAGCCCTTGACCTGGCATACACCGATGTTCGTAAAGCCTTTGAATACTACCTCACACACCACCGCAACGGGAGGCCGTTTTTAATTGCGTCGCACAGCCAGGGCACCATTCATGCACACCGTCTGCTTCGGGAATTTGTGGAGGGAAAATCCCTGCAACAGGATTTTGTAGGTGCGTATTTACCCGGAATGCCTGTTCCCGCAGATTCCTTTACACTGCTGATGCCCTGCAAAGACAGTACCGATTACGGCTGCTGGACCAGCTGGCGTACGTGGCGTTTCGGCTATGAACCCACCAAGTTTAATGCCGTTTGCCATAATCCCATTTTGTGGACCATGGATACTTTGCAGGTGGATAAAACCCAACATAAAGGTGCGGTACTGCAGGATTTTAAAAAGACGCGTTCGGGGCTCTGTGATGCCAAAGTGCATAGCGGTATTTTATGGATTCACCGCCCTTCGTTTCCGGGCAGCCGCCTGATTAAAAACCCCAACTATCATATTGGAGACTTCAACCTGTTTTATCTGGATGTGCGGAACAATGCGGGCCTGCGGCTTCGGTCTTATTTGAATAAAAGCACGGCACAAAAAAACGCAAACAACACACCCAAATAATCCTATTCCTTACTTTTGCGGGGTGCACACGGTTTATCTGTCAACCGGATCCAATATGGGAAACCGCGAGGAATATCTGGCGCGGGCAGAAGAAGAAATTACCCATTTTATCGGCCATATTGAAGCCGCCAGCAGTATTATAGAAACAGCGCCCTGGGGCAAAACCGATCAGCCCGCGTTTCTGAATCAGGTTTTGAAAATAAAAACACGGTTTCCGCCATTGTTTCTGATGGAAAGCTTGCTGGACGTAGAAAAAGCAATGGGCCGCAACCGCACTGAAAAATGGGGACCAAGAATTATAGACATAGACATTCTGTTTTTTAACAACCGCATCATCAATGAAGAAGGCCTGTGTATTCCCCATCCACACCTGCACGAACGGGAATTTGTACTGAAACCCATGGTGGAAATCGCCCCGGATTTTGTGCACCCCGTTTTGCAAAAAACCATGTCAGCACTGCTGCAGGAACTTACCCATGCCTAAAAATCTGCCTCCGTATTTGTTTCCTCCCGTATCATGGTTTTTGAGCGGAATTAAAAATGGAGAACTCCGCGTGGCTATAGGTGGAAACTTTGAAAAACAAACCCTGCGTTCCCGTTATACCATTGCGGGTCCCAATAATGTTCAAACATTGTCTGTTCCTGTGGTTCACGGCGCCTCCCGATTGCTGGCAGAAACCCAAATCAGCACCCAAAACCCATGGATCAAAGAACATATTCGGGCTATCAACACCGCCTACGGCAATGCTCCGTTTTTTGAATTTTATGATTACCGGATTTTGCCCCTGCTAAACGCTGAAACCATATTACTCAAAGAACTGATTCTGCAATCCATCCAAATGCTTCACCGGGAATTACAGTGCCCTGTTCCGCTGGTGTTTGTTGAGGAATGGACATTCAAGGAACCTGAACCGCCTGTACCCCAATATCCACAGGTTTTTGATGACCGGCACGGCTTCCGGCCTGAGGTAAGTGCGCTGGATTTGCTGTTCAATCTGGGACCGGAAGTGGCGGATTACTGGGATGATTTTCGGAAGTCTGTGTAATTTGTTTTCTGTAAGGCGTGCCATAATCGCCACGCAATATATCTGCCTGGTGGATGAAATATAAAAAAAGCAGGGTATATATTAATTGAAGTATTACTATAAGTTGAGTTCCGTATTTAAATGTCCTGGAAACAATTAAAGATAGTAATACTGAAGCAAAAGGAAGTGCGCCAATCATGTAATGGGAACGCACGGGTATCCCTGAAAGGGTAATGAGTATTCCCGGAAAAACCACAAAGGCAAGCAACAGAAAGCCGATGGGATGTGACGGCTTTATTTCCGAAAATCCGGTTTTGATGGTTTTATAAATACCGATTAGAACCAGTGCGGCGATTCCGCACGCAACAATCAGCGGCAAGTAGGTTCCGGCCGGAAACAACATAAAGGTTTTCCATTCGCCGGCGGCGAAATAATACATGTTGAACCCCGGTGTATCGGTAAGCAGCCGCAGCCAGTACTCCAGTTTCACGATATTGCTGAGGTGAGAAATACCGCCACCGCCATTAAAAACTGCCAAAATCCATGGTATACCGGGCAAGGCTGCCGGTATGGCTCCGGCAAACAGCCAAAGCCATTGTTTTCGGGTGAATTTTTTGAAAAGCAGCATAGCCAGTAAAAATCCGCCTGCATAGAAAAAGCCGCTCAGATGCAATTGTCCGGCGAAAGCGCAGAAAACACCCGTTAGAACAAGGGCAAACCATTGGTGTCGATGCAGGAATCCCCACCACATCACCGCCATAAACACCGGCATCAAGTCCTGGGCCCAGATTTTTCGGGCAAACAGCACCGGCATCAGCGAAACTGCGTAAGCGGCCAAACCCCACAAAATTTTGGTTTTAACGGGTTCTTCATAACGCATGGCACAATACACCATCAGCGCCAGCGCCAGCACATTCAGCCACTGCACACCCATAGCCATAAACAAGGGAGTGGGATAAATGCCGTGTAGCAGTGCAAAGGGCCAAATGCTGAAACCCGCATTGGGCAAACCGGCGCCCGAAGGCATTCCCATTAGCGGAAGACCGTTTTTCCAGGCATCACCGGCCAATCGGAACATTTCCTGCTCATCAAATTTCCACTCCATATCGGCAGGCCAGATGCAACGCAGCATGGCTCCGGCAAGGATAATCAGGAATGGAAAATACCGCTGTTTCAACACCTGCGATATTAGCTTTGATTGGTACAAAAAGCCAAGCCCGTCGAAAAAATAAGCAGGCAGTTGCGCCGGAAGCGTAACTTTGAACTCCGTTAAATCGTTTTATCTGCATGTTCCTCACCCTGGATATCGGCAATACGCGCACCAAATTCGCCCGTTTTTCGGAGGAAGGAACCGTGCTTGAATCCGGGAATTGCGATTCCCTGCCCGAAACAACAGGTTGCAAGGCAATTGGAGTGGCCAATGTGGGCAATGCCGCTTTTGATTTTTCAGCCACCCCGGTTCCGGTATTGGAGATCAGCCATAAGGCAAAGCTTCCTTTCACCATAGCCTATCAAACGCCCGAAACACTTGGAGCCGACAGGCTGGCGGGTGTTGCCGGAGCGGCATTTCTGTTTCCCGAAAAGGATTTGCTGGTGGTGGACGCCGGCACCTGTCTGAAATTTGAATTGCTGAGAAATAACGTTTACGAAGGCGGCAGCATTGCACCGGGTTTGAAAATGCGTTACAGAGCATTAAAAACATTTACGGAACGTTTACCTGAGATAGGGCACCGTCCTGTTGAAACTTGGATTGGAGACACCACCGAAACCGCCATATTAAGCGGCGTGCAGGCAGGTTTTTTACAGGAAGTTACCGGAAGAATTGGTGCCTTTTTAGCCGAAACCACAAGTCTTCAGGTGTTTGTTACCGGCGGCGATGCCCCGTTTTTGGCGGAACGCCTCAAAACAAAGATATTTGCAGAACCTTTACTGGTTCACTACGGATTATACCACACCCTGCGTTTGAATGGATATTAAGAAAACCCTTTGCATATTGTCTCTGTTGGGCATCACCTCCCTGAAAGCGCAAACTGCAGGTCAGAACTACACATTGTCGCCTTACAGCAATTATGGTCTGGGCGAACTGATACAACCCAATTTTATTCAGGCAGGTGCTGCGAGCCAAACATTCAGCGGTGCCTACAGCTACAGCCTGATGAACCCGGCTACGCTGGGCAATCTGCGCTATGCCACACTGGACTTCGGTATGAACGGCCGCTTTGGCAACATTCAATCGGGCAACGAAACTCAGTCTTTCAACGGAGGATCATTCAGCTATATCAGTATGGCCTTCAACAACTACAAAACCGACAAACGCAAGTCCTATGAGGAAACCGTCAACGGAAAAGTTGTGAAAAAGGTAAAATCCATCCCGTATGCCTGGAATTCAGCTATTGCCTTGTATCCATCCACCAGTGTGGGATACAATTACAATTACGAAAGCAGCACCCCATTTCGCAACAGAACTGCGCATGTAGGCAGCGGCGGCATCAATGTGCTGGAATTGACACAGGCCGTTAAACTGGGAAAACACATACAGCTGGGTTACTCGGGCGGCTACATGTTCGGACAGCTGAAAGACAACGCTGTATTCAGTTTCCCCGACACCATCGGATTCCAGTTTGTGGAAGACCAGCGTGTAGTGGATGTGAAAGGGTTTCAGCACCGTGCGGGTCTTTTGCTGTCGCTGGAAAAAGACAGCGCAGCACACCATCTTGGTTTTAGTTACGGTTTTCACTCCGGCATGCGTGCCAACCTCAGCCGCACGGCACAAACCCTGGAGCTGATCAGCGGCGGCGGTGTAAACCGTTTGCTGGTGGTAGATACGGTGCTGGACGAGCAGACAGGCAACCGGCCCTTTACCATGCCGGCCTCGTTTGGGGTAGGATATCAGTTTCGGTTCCGCAGGGCGTTCAGCGTTTCGCTGGATTACCGCAAATCCATGTGGGGAAACTATTCCGCGTTTTTCAATCCCGGCGGCAAGCTCACCAACAGGAACGATTACGGCCTAACATTCATCCTGAATCCCATGGATGAAAAAACGCCCGGCAAAAAACGGATGCGCCCGCCTGTCAGGTTTGGTGCAAGCATGGCCGAAACCCAGAATGTGCTTACGTCTGCGGGAAATCCATACACGGTTGCTGAGCAAAGGGCTTTTATAGGATTTGGAATACCCTTGTCGCGCCGCTATTATGATAACCGCACATTGCGAAGCATCGTGCACCTGCAGGCCGAATATCTAACACGCGGTAAAAACGCCGGCGGACTGGCACGGGAAGAATACCTAATTTTTTCCCTCAGTATGAACCTGGGCGATATCTGGTTTCAGCGCCGTAAATTTGATTGATGCGCCCGCTGCTGTTCATACTGCTGCCCTTGTTGTGGGTTGCCTGTTCGGAAAAACCCGGAGGCAGCTACCGAAGTAAAAAAACCGACAGCATTGCCACCCGCGAAACCGCCGAAAATGTGACCATTGAGTATACCGATTCCGGTATTCTGAAAGCGGTAATTGAAAGCCCTGTGATGATTGGAGTAAAGAACGTCCGCAACCCTTACATAGAAATGCCCAAAGGCATCCGTGCCGATTTTATTGATAAAACAGGAAATACGGAAAGTTACCTGCTGGCCGAGTATGGTATCAGCTACACCGAGCAGAAGCGAATGGTGGTTCGCAGAAATGTGCGGGTATTAAATCAAAAATGCGAAAAGCTGGAAACGGAGGAGTTGTTCTGGGACCAGGAAAAGGGCAGGATTTATACCGATAAGTTTGTTAAAATTACCACCCCGGACCAAATTATTACAGGAGATGGCATGGAAAGCGATCAAACCTTTTCCGACTGGGAAATTATGAACGTAAATGGAACCATAAATCGAAAAAAGAATGATACGTTACCATGTGATGAGCTTATTGTGCCTCGCCGCGGCCGCGCTCGCCGCCATTGAGGCTTTGGCCGGTTTTACAGTGGACGCCGACAGGCAGAAAATCGTGTGGTATACCAACGTGGCCGCCTGGGTGATGACAGGTTTGTTTGTGGGCTGTATTCTTATGTACGTGCGCCTGCGCAGAAAGCGAAAGGCCGAGCTAATGGGTGGGGGCAATGGCCCAATAAGGAAAGGGCACTAAGTATGATTTGTTATTAGCATTTAGCTGATATATTTGTTGTGTGGAACAGTGGGTTATTAGAGTCACCATTCCATAAATTATACTACCAAGGTTATTTTCATAAACTTTATAATCATCACATATTAGTATAAAACATTGAATTAACAACTTAACCCGCAAGCACACACATTCATATCAAACAGGGCATAAAAGCAAGCATAAAGCATTATAATTTATAAAAATGGAAGGCATTTCTTTATACTACTTTTCTTTCTTTTCTGATAAAACCTACTTTGCATCAGAAAAAAACAAAAATTTAGAAGAATTAACAGCTTGGCATCACACCGACTCATCTTTTAATGATTACTTTATAAATATTTTCTCAAAAAATTCGATTATAAAATCAATACCCCCAAGCTTCCTTGATGTCAAAGTTTTTAACTACAACGATGAACTATCCTCTTGTATTTTTACCATTGAAACCAAACTAAAACAAAAAGAATATAAATATTTAAACATAATAAAATGTGGTTTCTCTTTTAAATATGAAAGTATAGATGAATTTCAAAATATATCTAAAGCTAAATCAGATTTATTATATCAGAAAATAGTTGAGCTTAATATCCCGGAATTCAGCAGCAAAAAAGACTATATAAAAAAGCAACTTTTTCTTCAAAAATTAAAAACACAAATTGTTTTGATAGGAAATTTTAATTGTTCTTTAAATGAAAGAAAATATATGCTCCTTGACATAGTCCTTGATAAACCTAAAGACACTGCTAAAAACACTTTTGAAAGTGAATTGCCCCAAAAAATGGCCCACTCTAGGTCATATATGGAGACATTGCTAAACAAGTCTTTAATAGATCAATATCAAGACTGGTCTTCCATTATAACACATAAAAAAATTGTTTCTATTTATGATTCTGATTATGAAGCCATAAATAATATTTTTTTCAACAACTCAATACAATATGGTTTAATATACATTCAAAAAATTATTGTATCTGAACTTATTACTTGCCTAAACCTTTGGATTAATGAAAATAAATTTGAAAACAATCTAGAATTATCAAAAAATTATTTTCACATTTCCCGCAATTTTGATTTCCGAATTATATCCACTAAACATTTATACAATGAATACTCAAGATATTTAGATGAAAACCTAAAAATCAATAATGAAAAGGAAATTATAAACAATAAACTTAAAGAGATTGAAAATATTTTAGAAAAAGAGAATAACAGGTTAACTAATATACTTCTTTTTATAGTTGCTATACTTCAACTTATTAGTGTTTTTATTGATAAGATTACTAATGATTTAGGGACAAAATTGCATATATCTGCAACAAATATTAATTATTATATGTTTCTTTTTTTTACTGCCATATGCGCAGTAATCATGATAATATTAATGAAAAAAAGAAAAATGTAGTAATTGCAAAAGTCAGCTAGCCAGGCTTGTTGTAAGGCCAAAAAATAAAACCATTGCATTTCATGCTTCTAAGACCCCATCCTGTTGCCCCTTAACTTCATAATAAAACGCGCCCGCGCATCGGGCATAAAGAAACTGCCGGGGAAATCCAGAATGATCTTGTCATAGGCCTTGCGGGCTTTTTCGGGGTCTTTGAGCTGATATTCATCGAGCAAACAAACATAATTAGCAACTTTACTCCAGTTGCCTACCAATAGAACATTGTGTGGTATAGCAACGTGGCCGCCTCAGTGACGACGGGATCAAATCTGGGCTGTATTCTTATGTATGTTAGCCTGCGCAGAAAACACAAGACACAGCTAATGGACGGGGGCAAAATGCCCCATCAATCAAGCGGCGCTAGGGTTTCTTTGATTTAAGTCTTAATTTTTCAACTTAAACTAACTATAAAACTTTGATTTGTTTTTGGTATAAATTGACATCGACTCTAAAAAATCTATCGTCAATTTCACTTCTTTATCGTCTAGTGCCCTGATATTCAAACCTTCGCCATTGATTCTAATTTTCTTGTGATTGTTTTTGGGTAGCCCATTAACAAATTGTCTCAATTGTTCCACCTGATTTTTTGAAATAGCCGGCTCAAATTCAATGGTCAAATATCCGTCCTCTTTTACCACTTTAGACCTTACGCGGTTGGGATCAACCGCAGCTTTTACTACTTCCGTGGCAGGAACTTTGTCGGGAGCCTTTTCTTTAGAAATGATATCAGCGGTATCAGTGCGCCCTCCTTTTTTAGATCGACCCTTTAGCAAACTAAATGCAACCAATGAAACCCCAAATAGAAGCACTGCAGAGGCTGCATAAAAGCGAGGATCTTCCGTGATTTTATCATGCTTAATTATACTGTCATTGATGTTTTTAACTACTTTCCCCTCCCCATCATAAACCACGGTTTTTTCTACTATTTCTTGTCCCACAAAATAATAAAAATTGAGTTTTTCAGGTGCTTTACTGTTGGGCTTAAACACAATATCATTTGCCTGGTATAAAGTATCATTGTATTTATAATAGTAGTTTACGCCATCGCTATAAAATCCTTCTGAATTTGTGGCGGTTACAACTCCGGAAACAGCTGTTTTATTTGAGCTATTCTCTTCTGTTTTAATTTCCTCCCGGGTTGATTCTTTCGTTTCAACGGTCTTTTCCTCTGATTCTGAAACAGAAGTCTCATTTGTCACAGTGGATTCTGAGGTCTCCGTTTTTTCTGGCTTTGAATCTGGCTCAGATTCATTTTGCACCTCATTTGCATCTTTGATTAGGTTTCTTCCGTCTAATGCCTCAGCTTCTTTTTTAGATAGATCGTCTCCATTTATTTTTTGATGAACAACTGCATACCCGCCAGCTACAAGACCTATAATTACAAGATAACCAATTATTTTAGCCCCAGCAGAAAAATCATCAGAAAGTTCATTCCACCAGCCTAGTAAACCAATCAATAAAGCTATGGCAATTATAGCAGCAACAACAGTGAATATAATTTTCCAAAAAACAAAGGCCAGTATAATCATTATTATACCACCAATTGGATTTGATGTTACAACAACTACAGGCATTAAAACGACTCTTGTGGTTTGAAATAATCCCATTTCTTTTTTGTTAATTCATGCAAATATAGTTTAATCTCAATAGCACTTTTATTTTAATTAGGAGCACTTTTTTAGGAACTGTGCTATGAAAAAAGAAAATACCAGCTTGAGTAAAATTCACACTATTTTGTAAGTCCTATTTTTGCCTCAAGAGACACAGCGGGAATGCACCCCCCTACGACCCCATCCTGTCGCCCCTTAGCTTCCTGAACCGCGCCCGGGCATCGGGCATGAAGAAACTGCCCGGAAAGTCCAGCACAATCTTTTCATAGGCCTTGCGGGCTTTTTCGGGATCTTTGAGCTTGTATTCATAGAGCAAACCCAGCCGGTACCAGCCGTTATCAGCTAAAATATCGTGGCCAAAGGCCACTACCAGTGTGTTATACAGCTCAGCCGCTTCCTCAAAACGATATTGCCTTTCGCGGATGATGGCTTTTTGCAGCAAAATTTCATCCGACAATGAATGGCCCGGATACAGCTTAGGAATGCTGTCCATTTCGCGCTCGGCATCTTCCAGCTTGTTTTGCGCCAGCAAGAGTTCTGCTTTGCTAAAACGCTCCAGTGCGTCGTAATTGCTATCCAGCCCCAGGTTTTCGGTGATGGTAAGCGCCAGGCGAATGGCGTTGTTGGAAATCAGCTGTGTGGTGGCGCCTTTCAGCACATCCAGCTGCAGCATGGCCCAGTCATAATCGCTGCGGTAATAGCTGAGACGGGCACGGCGGTATTTGGCCTCCTGCCCCAGCGGATCCTCGGGGAAGTCTTTTTCTACCTGCGCAAAAAGCAATTCGCTGCTCCATACATCGCTGTCGGCTACATAAGCCTCACCCAGCGCCAGTTTGGCTTCCGCCTGGTTTTTGGGCGATAATCCGGGGGTGCGGTAAAATTTCTCCAGCAAATCCACGGCCTTGCCCGGGGTATGTTTGAACTGCGTGTAGACATCCGACAACCGTGAAGCAATGCGCCAGGTGCCATCGTTGTAACCGCTTTCTGCCAGAAATTGCAGCATTTCTGTTTCCAGCGCCAGCAGGGTTTCGGGGGCAGGCTTAACCTCGGTCTTCAGTTGCTGAAAACGTGTTTCCAGCAGGCCGGAAACGGCTGCATAGTAGTAATCGCCTGCCGTGCCCAGCGATTTCACATACTCATAGCATTTCGTGGCCACCGTCCAGGCATCGTTGCTCATGCACAAATCGCCCAGTTCAATCAGGCGAACCCCTTTTTCCTTTAACCGCTTATCCAGGGCTCTGGTCTGCATAAATGCTGCCTCCCAGTCTTTGGTTTTAATGAAAGTCCATTTCAGCAAATCATTCAGCTCAAAATTATCGGGTACCCTTTGCAGCTGCTTTAGCAGAATGGTGCGCAGTATGGCAAAATCGGCACTGTCGGTTACGTTCATCTCAAACAGCTGTTTGCTTTGTTCATAGGCATATCCCGACATTAAAACCATCTGCACATACTTTTCAAGCCCCTTGGTCTTGTTTCCGGTTTCCATATACATCTGCGCCAGGCGGGTAGAAAAATCTGCCGCAAATCCAAACTGCTCCTCTCCGCGTTCATACACATAAATTGCCCAGTTGTATTTGCTGCGGCGCCGAAATGCATCGGCCGCCTCATAATACTGCTGCATAGACAAATCGGGCATATCCGCCACTTTTTTATATTGTTTCTCTGCTTCGGGTACCTGCCCTTGTTTTTCCATCAGGAAAGCTTCATCTACGCGGTACTGAATAACCTGCGGAAACTTCTTTTTGCGTTTGCTTACCAGCTTCTCTGCTTTGTCGTTTTGCTTGCTCATAAGAAGTGCGGTCAAATACGCATCATACAGGTTGAAATCACCCGGGTTTCTGTTGCTCAAATCCTCATACAAATCGGCGGCTTTGCCATATTCACGGTTCTCCATGTATTGCCGGGCAAGCGCTTCATTGCCGGGCTGGGCGGCCAGTACCGAGGCACAAAAGAAGCCTATCAAATAAACTGCAATTTTCATTGTCCGGCCTGTATACATAGATAACGTCTGGTCTGTATCTTTTGTTGAAATCAGTGCGCCTGCAACCAGTTGTCGCCGGTTCCGTATTCCACTTCCACCGGCACATTTAGCGCCATGGCTGTTTGCATGATATGTTTGATATGCGGGGCAATAATCTCCACTTCGTTTTTGGGCACATCAAACAGCAATTCATCATGCACCTGCAGAATCATGCGGGTGTGCGGATGGTTTTCCTTCAGCCAGGCATGAATGTTTATCATCGCCACTTTGATCATATCGGCCGCGCTGCCCTGTATGGGGGCGTTGATGGCGTTTCTCTCGGCAAAACCGCGCACGGTGGCATTTCGGCTGTTAATGTCGCGGATGTAGCGCCTGCGGCCCAAAATGGTTTCCACATAGCCGTGCTGCTGCGCAAACGCTATGGTATTATCCATATAGTTTTTGATGCCCGGAAACTTCTCGAAATAATTGTCAATAATTTCTTTGGCTTCCTTGCGGGGTATGCCCACCCGCTGGCTCAATCCGAAAGCAGAAATTCCGTAGATAATACCAAAATTGACCGTTTTGGCCTTGCGGCGCATGTCTTTGTCAACCGCATCCAACGGCACACCCCACACCCTGGCAGCGGTAGCTGTGTGAATGTCTATACCTTGCCGGAATGCATCCATCATACCTTCGTCGCCGCTCACATGGGCTATCACCCGCAATTCTATCTGCGAATAATCCGCGCTTAGCAACACATGGTTTTCATCCCTGGCCACAAACGCACGTCGCACTTCTTTGCCCAGCTCGGTGCGGATGGGAATGTTTTGGAGGTTGGGGTTCTGGCTGCTCAACCGGCCCGTGGCGGCTACGGCTTGATTGAAGGATGTGTGAACGCGGCCGGTACGGTGGTTTACCAGTAAAGGCAAGGCATCCACATAGGTGCCCTTTAATTTTTGCAATTGCCTGAAATCGAGGATGCGCTGCACAATTTCATGCTCTCCGGAAAGAGAAAGCAACGTCTCTTCATCGGTCTGGTATTGGCCAGTTTTGGTGGTTTTGGGTTTATCCAGCAGTTTCAGCCTTTCAAACAATATTTTTCCCACCTGCATGGGCGAGGATATGTTGAACTCTTCGCCGGCCAGTTCAAAAATGCGGGTTTGTATGTCCAGGCTTTGCCTGTTCAACTCTTTGCTGTAGTCTTTCAGAAATTCCGTATCTACCCGAACGCCCTCCTGTTCCACATCACTGAGCACTGAAACCAGCGGCATTTCCAGTTTTTCGAAAACACTATATACATTTCGGTTATGTAGCTCAGGCTCAAGTTTTTGTTTAAGTTGAAGCGTGATATCAGCATCTTCCACCGCATATTCTTTCACCTTCTCCACATCCACCACCGCCATGCTCAGCTGCGCCGCTCCTTTTTTGCCAATCAGGGTTTCAATACTGATGGGTTTATAGTGCAGGTAGCTTTCAGCCAGCAGATCCATATTGTGGCGCATATCGGGTTCTATGAGGTAGTGTGCCAGCATGGTATCGAAACATGGCCCGGAAACCTCCATGCCATAGCGCTTCAGCACAGACAAATCGTATTTGAGGTTTTGTGCCACCTTGCGGTTGCTACCGGAAAACGTGTCGCGGAAGCGCGCAAATAATGTCTTAGCGGCTTCAAATTCTCGCGGAAACGGGATGTAATAGCCCTCATGCGGCTTGCAGCTAAGTGCCAGCCCCACAATGTCCGCATCAAATGCAACGAGTCCTGTGGTTTCTGTATCAAAACAAAACTCTGCTGCCGCCTGCATCTGCTGTATGGCTTCCTGAATCAGTTCGTCGGTATGGCAAAGTGTGTATTTGTGTTTCACATCCTGCAGGGTTTTGTATTCCCTTACCGGCTCAGGGGTGGATACTTCCGGCAAATCAAACAGGCTGGCCTGCATACGGTTGTTTCCTGAGGGTGCTGCTGTTGCGGGTGCGCCATTGTCGCCAAACACCCTTTTCATCATGGTACGGAACTCCAGTTCGTTAAAAACCTCCTTAAGTTTTTCTTCATCCGGACTTTTTAAAATCAGTTCATCCGGATGTAAATCAACGGGAACGGCCGTGTTGATGGTGGCCAGCCGCTTGCTCATCAGGGCCTGTTCGCGGTTGTTTTCGAACTTTTCCTTCATCGCACCCTTTAGTTGTTCGGTGTTGGCCAGGATGTTTTCAATGCTGCCAAACTCCTGAATGAGCTTTTTGGCTGTTTTTTCGCCCACGCCGGGCACCCCGGGAATATTGTCAACCGCATCGCCCCAAAGCCCAAGAATATCGATTACCTGATCAACCCTTTCCACTTCCCATTTTTTCAGTACTTCGGGCACCCCCAGCACTTCATCGGGATTGCCCATGCGACCGGGTTTGTAGATAAACACGTGGTCTCGCACCAGCTGTCCGAAATCTTTGTCAGGGGTCATCATAAACACATCAAAATCAAGTTCGGCGGCCTGCAAGGCAAACGTGCCTATGATGTCGTCTGCTTCGTATCCGTCGTGGGTTATAACGGGTATGTTGAACCCTTCAATGATGCGCTGAATATAGGGCAGGCTGCGCCTAAGGTCTTCGGGCATTTCTTCGCGGTGCGCCTTGTATTTTTCGTACTCAATGTGCCGGTCGGTGGGTTTGTCGGTATCAAAAACCACGGCAATATGGGTGGGTTTTTGCTTGTTCAGCACATCCAGCAGGGTGTTGGTAAAGCCGAACATGGCACTGGCATTCAGTCCTGTGCTGGTGATGCGCGGGTTTTGGTTAAAGGCAAAAAAAGCCCGGTAAACCAGGGCCATGCCGTCAAGGAGAAAGAGTTTCTTTTCAGCCATGAAAATTGGAAGGGTAAAGATAGTGAAGAAAAGGCCTCGACGCCAATCTTTTTAAGGTTGTGGCGCAGCAAAAACCCGAATCCAGTCCACTTCAAGCGAAACGGGCAGGCGGCGGTTATCGATATACTGCAAATAGCGATGATCCACAGCATTGTTTACCACCAGGTACATGGGCTCCTGATAAAACTGCCGCATCCATTTGTTCATGCG
>CANHQZ010000008.1 GCA_947463125.1 Flavobacteriales bacterium
CGGCAAATAGCAAAGACGAAGATGTTACCGTGTATGCGGATGAGGCGAAAACACAGGTGCTGGATACCTTCCACTTCCTGCGTCAGCAAAGAAAAATGGCGGGTGGTATACCGAATATTTGTCTTGCAGATTACATTGCAACACAGGAAAGCGGTATAACCGATTACCTGGGCGGCTTTGCCGTTACAGCCGGACTGGGCGCCGATGAGCTTGCAGCTCGTTACGACAAGGAAAACGACGACTATAAGAGTATCATGGCCAAGGCCCTTGCCGATAGATTGGCTGAAGCTTTCGCTGAATACCTGCACCGCGAGGTGCGCACCCACTGGTGGGGCTATGCCAATGCGGAAACCCTGAGCAACGAAGACCTGATTCGCGAGAACTACCGTGGCATACGCCCGGCTCCGGGTTACCCCGCCTGTCCGGAGCACACCGAAAAAACCACCCTTTTCAAACTGCTCAACGCCCCTGAAAACGCAGGCATATCCCTCACGGAAAGCATGGCCATGATGCCTGCAGCGGCCGTTAGCGGATTTTATTTTGCCCACCCTGAAAGTCAGTATTTCGGACTGGGGAAAATTGGTAAGGACCAGGTGCAGGATTACGCCAACCGCAAGGGCTGGACATTGCAGGAAGCCGAGCGCTGGCTGGGGCCGGTGCTGGGTTATTAATACCTATTTAAACGGATTTTTGTACGCCGGGTTGTTAGTGAACACCGTGTCGGTCATGGTGAGCAGAAACGCCTTAAGAGCTGCTTTTTCCTGGGGTTTGAGCAAGCGTTGTTTGGGGCCATGCACTTTAATCTGGGGATTGAGGTTGGGCGAATTGAATTTGATATGATCGCTGTAATGGTCAATCACTTCGTCCAGCGTGGCAAACCGACCGTCGTGCATGTAGGGTGCAGTGAGCCCAACGTTTAGTAAAGAGGGTGTTTTGAATGTACCTATATCGGTACTCTTCCCTGAAATAGCTCCAAACCCTTTGTCTGTGATAACAGCATCCAGCCCATTGTTGGCAATACCTCCAAAATTGGGGTTATTGGCCTGGGCAAAAACGCTCCCATGGCAGTGAAAACAGTCGGCACCACCGCGTAAGTCGCCGGTCACCGGATCTTCATCTACCAGACCATTGAAAAGCTGTAATCCCGTTCTTTCTTCCTGTGTCAGAATGTTGAAATTACCCGGCCACATCTGGGTGAAGCGTGAGTCTTTGCTCACAATGGTAAGCAGAAACTGCTCCATAGCTAAGGTCAGATTGAACACGTCGGGTTCGCTTCCAAATGCTTTACGAAAAGCTTCCCTGTATCTGGGAATGGCCGATAAGCGCTTCCGCAGATACGGCAAGGTCATGGCCATTTCGTTGTGGGCCTGTATGGGCTCCAGCACAAGCTCACGCAAGGTTTTCTGGCGACCGTCCCAAAAGAACACCCTGCTGTACGCCAGATTGAACAACGGCTGGGCATTGCGGTTGGTGGTAAGACCGAAAATACCCTTTGAAAATTGTCTGGGTTCTGCAAAAGCATATTCCTGGGAGTGGCATGTGGCACAGGAAATGGTGCTGTCTATTGACAATACAGGATCGTAGAACAGCATTCTGCCCAGGTAAACGCCCTCTTCCGTAAGGGGATTGTCGGCGGGCAAGGCCGGCATACCGTATTTATCAGGAAATATGCTCTTGGGATTGATATAGGTAATGGAATGGGGTGTTTTCTCCTCAGGAAGCGACGGATCTTTGCGGCAGGCGTTGAACAATACCGCTGCGGCAATAAGAATACATAGTCCAACAACACCCTTTTTCATATCAATTCACGCTTTTTACTGAAAATGCATCAGCGGCGTTGCCTATAAGCTTATTCATCAATGAGATATCTTGATTGCCCGTACTGTGAGAAACCGACTTATCCTTGAAGTGCAGTTCGGTGGGATTTTTGAAAAATTCATCTGCTTTAAACTCTAAAACTGCGGTCTTGTGGGTTCCAGCCAGTTCGAAATTGTAAGGCATGAAAAACGTCTCATTGTACACATTTCCTGCGGTATGGAAGGAGAAACCTTTGATTACCGTAGATGCGGCATTATCCTTGAATTCGCCGTCGAAGGCCTGAAACACATAACCTCCGGCCCAACCCCAGTGCAGGCCTGTCAGGTTGCCGTTGAGCGGATGACTCGCCGGCCAGATGGTGGGATCACCGTGGTTTACGGCAGAATCCGGGCCCAGCTGAAACTGAATGCCCTTGTAGGTTCCCGCAGGGGCATCAGGATAGTTGAAAGACAAGCGGCCACTTGCCACATCTACCCACTGATAGCCATCGCCCAGCAACACAAGCGAGTTGTCATCTTTCACCAAAGCAAGTTTAGCGAGGATCATCCCCCAGGTGCGAAGCTGTAAAACCTCTCCGTCAGGCTTGTTATACTGCATTTTACCGGTTACCATGGTGGCACCTTCCCAGGTCGGCAACACCGTAAGGGTAAGTCCTTTTTGCACTTTGGGTTCCTCCTGTTTTGGCGGATCTTTTTTGCATGACTGCAAACCGAGTGCGAAGCCGAACAGAAGAAGCGTATACAGCGTGTTTTTCATCTTATAGTTTAACAAAAGTTAGTGTTGTTTGTTGGTTGTTTCCGGCGATTTTAGCCATATAAGTACCTGCCGCAAGACGGCTAATATCAAATATAGCATTTTTCCCGGGAATATGCAAGAAATCAGAACCGGTTTCCATGCACTTTTGACCGCCGATATTGAAAATTTCCAGTTTCTCAATCTTCATGTTCAGCGTCACCAGTTCCAGTTTTTCACCTCTAACAGGATTTCCCTTGATAACTACCCAGTCTTTGATAGTTCTGTCCTGATTCATGCCGCCAAGCGAAGCTTTGGCAAGCACTTCCACCTCAGGATCAAACAGGGCGGTATCTGCGGCAAACGGGAGCAGGAAAGAAAAAGTTTGTTCCAGTTTTTCCGGGTAAAGCGTAATCAGGGTATCGCCATTTTTGCCCTGAAACAGGATGGGCAAAGGGATTTGGAAGAAGGGTACTGAAGGATGAGAGGGTCTTTGCTTAACAGTAACCTGCATGGAAGCCCCTTTTTGCAACCAGTTGATATTCAGATAAGGGAAACCCTCACCCATGTACCAGCGCAGGAAAAACGTATCCAGATTTTGTCCGGACTCCTGTTCCATGAGTTTTTTCAAATCCTGTGTAGTGGCGAAAGCATAGGCCCTGGGGGCGTCATTGAGGTATTTTCGGCAGGCCCTGTAAAAAGCCTGATCTCCCACTTTCGCGCGCAGCATGTGCAGCACAAAAGCCGCTTTGTTGTAGGTAAGGCGCCCGCTAAAAAGGCGGTTTACCTGAACGGTATCTTTGGGAAACACACTGCCATCGTCAACGCCTGTCACTGCATCCCTGATTTCACGCATGATGCGCAGGTATTCGCTGCGGGGTTTCAGGTACTTGTAGCTGAGTGCTGTTAAATACGTAGCAAACCCTTCGTTCAGCCACAAATCGCGCCAGCTGCCACAGGTAACCTTATCACCAAACCACATGTGTGCAACCTCATGAGCCATTAGGTCGAAACTGAAATTGACCATAAAACTCATGGTTTGGTGCTCCATACCGCCACCCCAGGTAAACTGGGCATGTCCGTATTTTTCCTTCATAAAAGGATATTCGCCAAACAGGCTGTCAAACAGGCGCAGCATGGGCAAAATGGGCTCGGCATCGCGCATCAGTTCTGTTTTGCTTTGCGGAAAAACATAATTCTGCACCAGCAGCGAATCAGATCTATTGTGAAACTTAGCGTATTGATTGAACTCCTCGTAGTTGGTAATGGCAGTGGCAACGAGATATGTCGCAATGGGATAGCGGTGTTTCCAGTGAAAAATCCGGGTGGTGTCATTGATTTTCCGGTCCTGCACCAGCATTCCGTTTCCGGCCACCTTGAAATCTGAATGGGTGCTTACAACCATATCCAGGGAATCTATTTTGTCGGACAAGGTTTGCTTGCACGGCCACCAGTAATAGGCACCATAAGGCTGACTGAGGGTGTGAACACTTGGACCGGTAGCATGAAAATCATATACATAATAACCCAAGCCGCCACCAAATACAGCCGGATTTCCCTGGTAGAAAACAGTTATTGAATCGGTTGTGCCGGCTTTCCAGCCGCCCGGTTTATACACGTACAAAATATCCGCATTGCGGGTAAAACGGGTATTTGTTCCATGATACTTTACGCTGTCGGTTTGCAGAAAGAACTTCATATCAAATCCAATGCTGTCTGCGTCTTTTTCTATGGTAAAATAACTAAATACAGAACCTTTGATATACCCGTTTCGCTTGGGATTGACACGAAAACTGAGTCGGTGGTAATGAATATTATATCCGTGGTAAATATTGGGATTAACACGAAAACTCAGCCGATTTTGGAGGCGCTGTTTTTCGGCACACAGCAAGGCATCCGGCACAATACCCTGTGCAGATACACAGGCAATACCTGATAACAAAATCAATATGCTGCAAACCAAACGATGCATTACAATGCAGACAGCAAATTTCGGGATAAAAAGCTCAGGTATTTGTCAGATTTTATTTTATTCGCCGGGAAAGATAATCTGGAGTGTACGTTACTTTTGCAAGGTGAAGAAATCCTGGTGGCCTGTTTTTATCATTTTCCTGCTTGGCGGAATCTGGGGAAGTTCGTTTATACTTATTAAAAGAGGTCTTGAGGTTTTTCAGCCGATACAGGTAGCCGGTTTGCGGCAATTTCTGGCAGGTGTGGTTTTGCTCCCGTGGATATTTCAATACAGCCTGGGCACTTCGCGAAAAGATGCTGAACCGGACGCTGCCACCAGGCTCACATCGGGCGATTATTATTTTTTGTTTATGTCAGGCCTCATCGGTAATGGTATTCCGGCTTTTCTGTTCAGCTACGCCGGAACCCTCATACCCAGCGGCCTCAGCGGCATTATGAATGCATTTACGCCCATGTTTACCCTCCTGCTGGGCGTAGCTTTTTTCAAAGACAAATTCACCGGCAACGGCCTGATTGGGGTTATTCTGGGCATTCTGGGTGCCGTTATATTGCTGGCACCGGGATTCATCTTCCACAGCGGGGCGCAAATAAACGGCCTTGGTGTTATTATGGTTACCTGTGCCGCCATGATGTACGGATACAACATCAATCTTATCAAACATAAACTGAGTCACCTGCCCGCGATGGTTAAAACAGCCTATCCCTTTTTCTTTATGGGCAGCCTGTATTTGCTGGTACTGATGATGACCGGCATTATGAACCACTGGAATACGGCACCCGAAAAAGCATGGACAGCGCTGGGCTATCTTACCATACTGGGCGTGGTGGGCAGCGCGCTGAGTATGATTGCATTTAACATTCTCATCAAACACACCACTGCGCTGGTTGCCAGCACTAACACCTTTATTATTCCTGTGGTGGCTGTGGCCTGGGGTATTGTAGAAAACGAACCCATTACCTGGAATATGATAGTGGGATTGCTGTTTTCTCTTGCGGGTATTTACCTGATTATCAATAAACCTGCCGCAAAGGCATAAAAAAAGCCCGGATGACCGGGCTTTTAATGTCTTCAAGTAAGAATTACTTGTTTACGGTAGTAGCCAGGGTGGCGCCAGCCTTAAACTTAGCAACTTTCTTAGCTTTGATCTGGATGCTCTTACCAGTCTGGGGGTTGCGACCGGTGCGGGCAGCACGCTTGCCTACTGAGAAGGTACCGAAACCTACGAGGGTTACGCTGTCACCTTTTTTCAGAGATTTGCTGATGGCGTCGATAGCGGCGTCAAGAGCTTTGCCTGAGTCAGCCTTGGTCAGTTTTGAACCGGCTGCGATTGCGTCGATGAGTTCTGATTTGTTCATGATATTTTGTTAATTAAAGGTTGTGCCGCTAAATAAGACATGAATAACCCATCACAGCAAGTGTTTTGATCATTTTGCATATAGATGTAATCCACATTTTATCCGCATTTCAGGATTTTAACCCCCTTGAAACCCTTTATCATGGCTGTTTTTTGCTTAAAATCATGGCTGAATTGCCTATAAACACTAACTTTGCATTATAATGGACATCAAACCCGTACTGAAATCGCTGGGTATAGGCCCGCAACTGGAAAGCGCCTCTACAGGCACACAATGGCTAACAGCGCTGGGCACCGGAACCCGCGACATCATCAGCCCCGTGGATGGAAATAAAATCACCACGCTGGTCTATGCAGGCGAAACCGAATACGAAGCAGTGATGAAGCGCGCCGAGACAGCATTTCCGGTTTGGCGTGCCATGCCGGCTCCCGCCCGCGGCGAAATTGTGAGGCAAATAGGAGAAGCGTTTCGTGAGAATAAGAAAAATCTGGGCGCCCTGGTGAGTTATGAAATGGGAAAAAGCCTGCAGGAAGGCCTGGGTGAGGTACAGGAGATAATAGATATCTGCGACTTTGCCGTGGGATTGAGCCGTCAGCTGTACGGATTGACCATGCAAAGCGAAAGACCTGGCCACCGCATGTTTGAACAGTGGCATCCGCTGGGCGTGGTAGGAATTATATCCGCGTTCAACTTTCCGGTAGCCGTATGGAGCTGGAATGCCATGCTGGCTGCTGTATGTGGTAACGTATGCATTTGGAAACCCAGTGAGAAAACACCTGCTTCCGCAGCAGCCGTGCAGCATATCATACGTAAAGTTCTCATGGCCAACCAGTTGCCCGAAGGGATTTTCTGTATTGTACAGGGCGACAAGGAAATTGGGGAAACCATGGCAGCAGACAGGCGCGTGGCACTGGTAAGCGCTACAGGCAGCACACGCATGGGCAAGCGCGTAGCTGAAGTGGTGGGAGCCCGCCTGGGCAAAACCCTGTTGGAACTGGGCGGAAACAATGCCATCATCGTGAGTGAAAAAGCGAATCAGGATCTGGCTCTGCGTGCAGTATTGTTTGGTGCAGTAGGCACGGCCGGACAGCGCTGCACAACCACACGCCGGGTTATTATACACAGCTCCATCTACAAAAACTTCGTTGATAAACTGAAAAAAGCCTATGCACAGGTTACCATTGGCAGCCCCTTGCTGGAAACCAACCTAATGGGGCCACTCATTGACGAGCATGCCGTAAAAGCCTATACCAGTGCACTTACCCAGCTGGAAAGCGAAGGTGGTAAAATATTGTATGGAGGTAAGATACTCAATGGTTCCGAGCATGCAAGCGGTTGCTATGTGCAGCCCACACTGGCCGAAGCCCAAAACCATTACCGCATTGTGCAGGAAGAAACGTTTGCGCCCATACTATATGTAATGTCATATGAGACCCTGGAACAGGCCATCACCATGCAAAACGACGTGAAGCAGGGATTGAGCAGCGCCATATTCACAGAAAGCCTTTCTGAAGCGGAAATGTTCCTTTCGGCGGCAGGCAGCGATTGCGGCATTGCCAATGTAAACATTGGAACCAGCGGAGCAGAAATTGGCGGAGCTTTTGGCGGTGAGAAAGAAACCGGCGGCGGACGAGAGAGCGGCAGCGATTCCTGGAAAAGCTACATGCGCAGACAAACCAATACTGTAAATTACAGCGGAAAAATGCCGCTGGCGCAGGGTATTAAGTTTGATATCTGATCGTTTATTGGTTTAATGGTTTATTTGAAAGAGTCGGCTGTATTCGAGAAGCACGGCGCAAAATAGCAAGACCAATACAACTTCTTCATTTGTTCATTCCTTCATTAAAAACTGTCAACTTTTTCAAGGGATGGGACAGACTATTAAACGATTAAACGAATAAACCATTAACGCCAGTCAAATACTGACATGGAGTTACGCAGAGTGACACAGAGTTGCGCAGAGGGTAAAACTGCACTATTAAACCAATAAACGATTAAACGAAGAACCCACCATCAGAACTGCTGCCCGATAAAGAAGTGCACCTGTCCGGGTTTTCCGCTCCGCGGTACCTGCCGGTAGTCAAATCCGTAGGCAAAGTCAAGACCAATCAAACCAAACATGGGCATAAACAAACGCATACCCACACCGGCAGCTCTTTTAAGCTGAAAAGGATTGTACTGACGTACACTGTTCCAGGCATCGCCGGCCTCCAAAAACGCAAGAGCATAAACAGTGGCCGTTTGTCCTGTGGTGATGGCATAGCGCAGCTCTGTTGTGAATTTATTAAAGATCGGCGCCCCTGCTTCACTGCCGGTGGCTGTGGCGGATATAGAAAAATTATCATAACCACGCTGTGAAATAATTTCAGCAGCTGCGATGTTGAAACCAAAGATACCGGCGCCACCCAGTTGAAAACGCTCGAAAAAAGTAGTTCCCATGGCGCGGTTGTAATACCCCAAAAATCCGAACCTGGCCCTGTTCATCAACACCAGTTTCTTGGTGATGGGAGTATACCACTCCATATCCGCCTTCCACTTATAAAATTCAGCCCATTTATATTTCTCCTGCTGGGTCAACTGCGAAACATCCCTGTTACGCAAAAGTGAAAAAGGCGGTGTACCTTGTGCGCTCAGCGTAAGAGTGCTTCCATTGGTTGGAAAAATGGGATCTGATACCGAACTGCGGGTAAGAATAATCTGCAGTGAGGGGTTGTAACTGGTGCCGTTGAAACCACCGGGGAATCCATAAAAACCACCGGTCATATTCTGCATCTTATACTCCTGAAAGCTGAAAATGTACTGCAAGTTGAAGAAGTCATCCGGCCACTTCAAACGCTTGCCCAACATCACGCTCATACCTGTGTTCATGAAATACTGACGTTTAGGATCATTGCGCTGCCTAAAATCGAAGGCATTAATATTTCTGAAAAGATTAACAGAAAATGAATTCGGCTTTCGTCCACCAAACCAGGGTTCCGTGAAACTGAAATTATATGCCTGAAAATTAGATCCGTTACTTTGTGCGCGTACAGAAAGCTTCTGACCATCACCTGTAGGCACAGGATTCCAATTTTTTGGGTGCATTATTTGCCTTGTACTGAAGTTATTGAGAGAAATACCGGCAGTACCTATGAGTGTTGCCCTGCGCGTGAAAGCATTTCCACCCCAGCCACCCGATAATTCAATCTGATCAGATGGTTTTTCAACCAGCTTATAATCAATATCCACCGTGCCATCCGCAGGGTTGGGCTTGGGGTTCACATTCAACTGCTGGGGATCAAACAAGCCGATAGCGGCCAAATCGCGCATTGTTCGCTGTATCTCAGCCCGGGAAAAAATATCTCCCGGTTTGGTTCTGATTTCCCTGAGTATAACCTTGTCCGTGGTTTTGGTATTTCCGGTCCATGAAATTCTTCCTACCTTGGCCTGTGTTCCCTCATTGATGCGGATTTCAATATCAATGGAATCATTGGAAACACCTGTTTCTACCGGTGTCATCTGAAAAAACAGATAACCATCATCCATGTAAAGACTCTGAATATCCAGAACACCTGTTGTGTTTACGGTTCCAAGCCGCTCATCCAGCAGCGTCTGATTGAAGACATCCCCTCTTTTAATACCCAGAACAGTATCGAGAAAACCTGTGCGGTATTTGGCATTGCCTTTCCAAACAATATTGCGGAAATGGTATTTACTGCCTTCGAACAAATCTACATGAACAACAACCCGCTTCGGATTGATAAGTTCTACACTGTCCCTTACGATTCTCGCATCCCTGAAACCTTTGGACAGATATCGGGTAATAATATTCAGTTTTTCTTCCTCAAACTTGCTCTCAATGTATTTGGAAGAAGCAAAAATATTGATCTTATGGTATCTGCGTTTCAGCTTTTTTATCGACTGGCGCAGCTGTTTATCGGTGAGTTGTTCATTTCCGTGAAAGGCAAAATCATACACCTTCACTTTTGGACCCTTGTCCACGATGATATCAAAATTTTCAAAGCCGGGCATCGCTTTACCGGTCTTTTCATCAAAGGCAGGAAGGCGGTTAAACTTCACGGTGGCGTTGTAGTATCCTTTATCGCGGTAATACAGAATAATTTTAGCCCTGGTTTTGTTGATGAGGTTCGGGGTAATATACATGCCCCTTTTCAGTCCGGCTTCCTCTTTCAGGTTTTTCGCCTGTGAATTGCTCAGGCCGGGAAAACGGTGACCATTGATACGTAGCTGCTCCCTGACCACAAAGTTCAGCACGGCATTCTTCACCCCATTGTTGTCGGTGATGCGCGTGTAAACCTGTATATCACTATAATAACTGAGCTTCCAGAGATTATCGATGGCGTTGGGAATATCGTTTCCTGGAATTTTTATTTTTTGTCCTATACTCAGCCCTGAATACACCACCACCAGTGACTTCTGTATGGGTTTATTTTCGGCTTCTTCCACCAGTATGTTTTTAATCACAAACTCTTGCGGCTCGGTGAAGTTATAGGCGTACCATTTGTAGAAACGGGAAGTGTCGGTACTTTGGGCGCACAGGCCACCAAAAACCATAAAGGCTAAAAGAATTAACCAAAACTTTCTCATACCACTTGCTTTATTTGATCGCCGGTTTTTCCAAAGCGCCTTTCCCTGCCCTGATAGTCAAGGATGGCCTTGTAAAAATCTTCGGTAGAAAAATCGGGCCACAATACTCCGGTGAAATGGATTTCGCTGTAGGCTATTTCCCAGAGCAAAAAGTTGCTAATACGCTGTTCTCCACTGGTTCTGATGAGTAAATCCGGATTTGGATATCTTGCAGTATTCAGGGCAGCATTCAAATCAGCCTCTCCAATGGATTCAGGATCCAGCAGTCCGCTCTTTACGTCAGAGGCAATTTTACGCACGGCTTCAATAATATCCCAGCGGCCGCTGTAACTTAAAGCCAAAATCAGGGTCATGCGTGTATTGCCTTTTGTAGCTTCAACGGTTTCGCTAAGGGTTTTGTTACAGCCCTTAGGCAACTGTTCCACATTTCCTATGGTTTCCAGGCGAATGCCGTTTTGCATCAGCCGGGGCGTCTCTTTCCTGATGCTGTCTACCAGCAATTCCATGAGTGCGTTTACTTCTGTCTTGGGCCGGTTCCAGTTTTCTGTAGAAAAGGCATACAGGGTGAGGTACTTAACGCCTAATTCGGCAGCGGTTTCCACTACATTTCTCACCGTATCCACGCCCTGCCTGTGACCAAAAATCCTCAGAAAGCCTTGCTTCTTTGCCCAGCGGCCGTTGCCATCCATGATGATAGCCACATGCTCCGGAATCCGGTTCGGATCAATCTGATTCAAAAGCTCTTTTTCTGCCACGCTGAAATTACCTGCAAATTAAGGGTGTAAAACGATAAGATGCCGTAAATCCGATGAAATAAAACCAATCGTTGAAATGTTTGTCACCACGCATGGTACCCGCCGGTGTAAAAGGCTGTCCATTCAGGGTTTGGGCATGGCTATACTGTGCCGAGGCGAGGCCTTGCTTATCGACCATGGTTTTATAATCGGGATACAATCCGCCCACGTCATCGAGATAATCGGTAAAGGTTTTGCGCCAGCAGCCTTCAACGCCTAAAATCCACACGCCACGGTTGCGTTTGGGATTCAGCATGGTTTTTAGGCCAAAACCAATGGGTATGGAGGGCTGCAGCCTAGAATAAGGCTTGCTTTGTCCTTCTGTTCTCAGTTTGCGGAGGTTAATATCTTTGTTCTCCAGACGGGAAGGATCAAACACAAAGAAGCTCAAACCAGAGTAAAAGTATGGTGTCCAGCGCTCATCATTAACGTTGGTACCGAAGGCCTGGAAGTTAAACTCAAAGGTGCTGCTCAGTTCCCAGATATCAGACTGAAAGGTGAAATTGCGGTTGGAATAGGCCTTTACACCTTCATCAGAGCCACTTATTTTCAAATAAGAAAGCTGATTTCTCCAGGAAAAATAACTGCTGAGATTGTACCTGCTAAACAGCATTCCTGAAGGATGAAAATGCTTGAGGAAAGTGCCGTGTTCCAAATCGCCGTGGTAGTTTGAAACACCCGCTCCGAGCCCCATTTCGAATCTGCCGCTGAAATATTTCTGGCAAAATAAGGAGCTGCTCGCAAGGCATGCTGCGAAAAAGAATATGATTTTTTTTCTTCCAGCTTTAGAACTGGAAACAAACGGTCTTACCACCAACGATTTTTCTTGTAATGGTAAAGTTTAGAAACATATACCAGTCTTTATTGGCCGAATTTCCACGGCCAAGGCCATTGTCAAAATTCTGATAACCCAGTTCCGGACCCCTGTCTTTCAGGGCTGCAGCCAGTGCTCCGCTGTTGCCACCCACAATCTGATTATCTACGTAGTCCAGGCTCACATCATCCAGGTAATCGGTGAAAGTTTTGCGAACGCCCAGTTCCACACCCCAGGCCCAGATACCGTTAAACTGCTGCTTATAACCCATACCAATCGGAATGCTTATCTGGGTAAGGGCATAACGGCGTCTGTCATTAAATTTGGTTGTTTCCTGTCCCTCGGTTCCCAGCGGCTGTAATTCTATCCACTGGTTATCGTATTTCTGAAGGTCAGAGCCGTGCAAAGCTTTGCCATTCGGATCGGTAGGCATGTAATTAAAGAGGGTTTTGGGATTGAACTTAAACACGGCAACCCCACCGAACAGATATGGCGAATGCGGATTGAAAGTTTGGGTTTCACCAAATCCCCTAAAGTTCCACTCGATAGTTCCTCCAAACTCAACAATATTGCTTTTGAAATTCAGGTTGCGCTGTTTGCGGAATGCATCCACATCCGCATAATTTTTGTCATCAGCACTGATTTGGCCGAACAGAGCGTTGCCGCGCAGTGTAACCCAGTCCGACAGGTTAAAACGACAAATCAGCCCACCCATGGGATTAAACTCCTGCACCGCCACCGACTTGGACAAATCGCCCATGTAGTTGGCTGCGCCAAGGGTTACACCAAACTCAATGGGCTTGCCCTTGAATAGCTTTTTCTGGGCCTGCGCAGGCGCAAGCAACACGAAAAGGGTGCAAAAAGAAATGATTCTGGCTGTTCTCATGACCGCTGTTAAAAGGCAAATATAATACTTGGCAATGATTTACCTTGATAACAATAACGAAAAATAGCAATTATTCGTTTGCGGGCGGTGATGGCTTTACCACAAAATACACGCCCATAGTCACAAAATCCCGCAGCCACGGAATGGACGCGATAATGGCGTTTTGCCTGCGTGGCTTAATACCAAACTTGTATTCATACACCGGATTGAAAAGGTAAAAACGGCGGGCATGTTCCTTAAAACACGCTTTTTTGCAGATACGCAAAAACCGGTTGATCGAAATACCGGTAGCGCGGATTTCCTTCATGGTTCTGATACCGGACGCATTCACACCGAACAGCTTTAGCGCAAGCGGATAGAGAGGACCGGGCAGCAAATGGTACCAGGGCATCCGTGATGCCAGCTTGCCCGGCAGCACCTGCTGATGGCCGCCAAAAGGCATGCACCATGGCGGAAATGCAAAGAAGACGCTTCCGCCGGGTGCCAGAAATTTATGAAGTTGGGGCATAAACTTTTCCTGGTTAGGAATATGCTCAATCACATCTTTCAATATGACCAGATCAAAGGTGGCTCCGATGTCCTTTTCCACGTCCACATCATAAATATCCTTGTTCAGAAATGCGACTTTACCTGACTGCAATTCGGGCTGCATAAATTGCCTTGCATATTCAAGCCGGGATTCCTCCAGCTCGATGCCAAAAGCCGTGCAGCCCAGATCGGTAAATGCTTTCAGCACGCCTGCTTCACCACAGCCGATTTCCAGCACACGCATGCCTTCCCGGAAGACACCATGCTCCTTTAAAAACGGTATCACATGAAATTCGGTAACCTTGCGGGTAAGTTCAAAATAGCGCGATTTATCACCGTGAAACTCATACATGCTGCCGCAAAGAAAACCACAAACAACGGATTGGGCAATACATAAGTTTTAGAACAGAAACAAAGCCTGATTGTCTCATTAAACTTTTTGGCCGAACTTGCGTCTATCTATTTGTATGCGCAAACTAATATTCGCTTTTGTATTGCTATCGTTTACCTTCAATGCAAGCGGACAAAACACCTACTATCCGCCCATCAGCCAAACGGCTTTCTGGGACACCCTTTCGCCCAAATCACAAGGCTGGTGCAATGACAGTATCAACAGTCTGTATCAATACCTGGCCAAAGAAAACTCCAAAGCATTTATTTTGCTGGTTGACGGTAAAATTGTGCTGGAAAAATATTTCGGCACCTTTACCCAGGACAGCATCTGGTATTGGGCGTCGGCAGGAAAAACCCTCACTGCTTTTCTGGTGGGAAAAGCCCGGGATGAGGGCAAACTGGCACTGACCGACAAAACTTCCGATTACCTTGGCAGCGGCTGGAGCAGCCTAACGCAGGCACAGGAAGATGCCATTACCGTGCGGCATCAGTTCACCATGACCACAGGGCTTGATGACGGCGTTCCGGATCTTTATTGCACCCTAAAATCCTGCCTGCAGTACAAAGCAGCACCCGGCACCCGCTGGGCTTATCACAACGCACCTTACACCTTGCTGGACAAAGTGATAGAAACCGCTACAGGTTCCACCATGAATTTATACACCCAGCAATCCTTATCATCCAAAACCGGCATCAATGGTCTATGGTTTAAATCGGGATACAACAATGTATTTGCCAGCAAAGCACGCAACTTTGCCCGGTGGGGTTTGCTCGCGCAAAACGGCTTTAAATGGAATGGCGTTCAGCTGATCGATACCGGCTACGCCAGACAATCGGTGAATACCTCCCAAAACCTAAACCTCAGTTACGGCTACCTATGGTGGCTGAATGGGAAAAAGTCGTTTATGGTGCCCACATTACAAACGGTTTTCCCGGGCAGTTTTATTCCCAATGCACCGGCTGATATGTTCGCTGCCATTGGCAGCAAAGGACAGATAGCCAGCATTTCGCCTTCGCGAAAAATCGTATGGATTCGCATGGGTGAGAACCCAACCGGACAACTTAGCGATGTGCCCTTTTTACTGGCCGATAAAGTTTGGAGGCGCATCAACACCCTTACCTGCAATAGCACAGCCACACATGACGTACAACCCAAACAAACGGGGATATACCCAAATCCTGCTGCGGACCGCCTGTTTGTTTACAATGCAGGGACCTATCAGGTGCTGGAATTAACCGGAAAAACACTGCAATCAGGCTATGCGGATAGCCACAATGGCATTGACATCAGCGGTCTGAAGCCCGGAGTTTATCTGTTGAACGGACCAAAGGGCTCTTTCCGCTTCGTGAAACAGCCTTAAAGCTTGCTTTTAATGGCCGCTCTCAGCGCATCTGATTCGATGTAGCCGCTTTGCTGCCATAGGGATTTGCCGTTTTTGTACAAAAACAGGTAGGGCACATTGTCAAGTGACAGTTCCTTCACCAGGCGTGGATTGTCGTCATAGTTGATTTTTACTACCTTCAATTTACCTGTATATTCTTTCTCAATTTCAGGTAAATAGGCCATGATTTTCCTGCAGGGAGCGCACCACTTAGCCCAGAAATCTACCAGCACGAGGGTGTCTTTGATGCCGGTCATCATGGCTTCAAATTCGGCTTTTTTCATGCCTTTCTCTGCGGCTCCTGCAGGGCTCTCCACGGCACGGTTTTCGTAGGTCCAGCGGCTCATGCCTCCTTCCAAATTATAAACGGCAGGAAATCCCATGTCTTTCAGTATCTCTGCGGCCCTGGCGCTGCGTCCGCCGGCCAGGCAATACACAAATACGGGCTGGGTGGTATCCAGCTGCTTGAGGCGATCGCCGAAGGAAGGATCATTCACATCCATATTGATGGCGCCTTGCAGATGTCCGCCGTTAAACTCTTCATCGGTGCGCACATCCAGCACAATTTTGGCTGGCGTATTTTTCATACTGCTTTCAAAAGCTGCTGTCGTGAGGTTTTCCACCGCTACCGACTTACCCCCGGTTTTGGCAGGCTGCTGCGAACAGGCACCCACAGCCAGAAAAACAAGGGCCGAGAACATCATTGTTTTCATCATGCGGCAAAGTTGCAGCAAATATTTTGGCCGGAAGGTGATTTAGGTTGCAAAAAAATTTTACTTTTTTTAAAACAATTACAAACCGTGGTGGTTTATTGTGTGGGGTAGATTAAGTTTTCATAGCAGATAAAGTCCGGGCTTGTCCCGGATTTTGTCTTTTTACAGGGTTCTGTTTATTTGCCGCTGCTACCGTATCCGCCTGCACCGCGGGCAGTTTCGGTAAGTTGTTCGGCCACCATCCATTTCACCGTTTCATGGCGCGCCACCACCATTTGGGCAATACGTTCGCCATTGGCTATTTCAAAAGGCTCCTGACCCAAATTAATAAGCAGCACCTTGATTTCACCGCGGTAATCCGCATCGATGGTGCCGGGTGAGTTGAGCACGGTAATACCGTGTTTCAGGGCAAGTCCGCTGCGCGGCCTGATTTGTGCTTCATAACCTTCGGGCAGTTCTACAATCAAGCCGGTAGGAATCAGTTTTCTTTCACCGGGAGCTATAACTATGGGTTCAATAAGGCTGGCATGCAAATCCATACCCGCGCTGTGGCTGGTTTGGTATTGCGGCAAAGGGTTGCCTGATTCATTGATGATTTTTACGAGCAGCATTCCTGGGAGCCTCTGCCAGCCATACGGCAAGCAGGTAAGCGGGGATGGTTAGATATGCAATATAGGGAATTATTTCCTGATATACAAGTGACATGTACCCCAGAACGGCCGCAAACAGCATAATGCTGACCAATGTCATGCTTTTGTATGGAATGGGATAGTGTCGCTGCCCCCAGAAATAACCCAGCAACACCATGCCACCGTAGGCCGCCAGGGTGGTCCATGCGCTGCTTACAAAGGAATACTGCGGTATGAAAATGCCGTTCCCAAGCAGGGTAATGGCCGCACCGAACAAGGCAGTGTAGGCACCCAACATGGTTTTGTTACTGAGTTTGTACCAGATGCTGAGGTTGTAGTATATACCCAGCAACCAGTTGGCCATCAGCAATACAGGCACAACCTGCATACCGCGAACATCGGCAAAATACATGTGCTTGCGGATGAGCAGTGGCGCCAGCCAAGGCAAACAGGCGATGGTACACACATAAATAAAGCCACATACATACACGAAGATGGTCATGACCTGCGCATACGTTTGAGGTGCCTTGTCGCTCTCGGCCTGTTTGAAGAAAAAAGGTTCCGCTGCAAAGCGAAATGCCTGCACAAACAAAGTCATTACCATACTAAGCTTGTAGAAAGCGCCGTATATACCGGCAGCATAATCGCCCTGGCCGTCGGGTAACATTTGCTTCAGCAAAATGCGGTCGAGGGTTTCGTTGATCATGCCGGCCAGCCCTACAATCACCATGGGCAAACTGTACACCAGCAATTTTTTGAAAAGGCTAAAATCAAAGCCCCATTTCAGGTTAATCCACACACGGCCCAGCAAAGGCAGGGTTACAAGCGAAGCCACCAGGTTGCTGAGAAAAATGTATTCCAGTAACCGCGAAGGATCGTAAACCGAATTGACCCAGGTATAACCTTTGGAAAGCAAGAGCGGACAACCCCACAGAAAAAACAGGTTCAGACCCACATTCACGGCAATGTTGATGGAACGCACCAACACAAAGCGCCAGGGCCTTTCAGTAAACCTGAGCCAGGCAAAGCCCAGCGAGGATAGGGCATCAGCGGCCAGAATGGCTGTGAACCAAATGGCATAATGCGGTTTGGAAGGATAGCCTGCCATTTGCATCAGCCCCTCCGAATACAAGTTGCCCAGCAAAATCCACAGAAAGCCTGTAAACAACAGAGCTATTACCGCGGTAGAAAAAACCTTCTCGGGTTTGTATTCCTCTTTTTTGCGGGCAAAATTGAAGAACCCGGTTTCCAGACCCAAAGCAGCAATGACAGCAATAAAAGAAGCGTAGCTGAACATCACATTTACCTGCCCGTATTCATCCACCTTACCAAGGGTGGCTGTATAAAGCGGCACAAGCAGAAAATTCAACAGCCTGCCCACCATGGTTGTTAAACCATAGATGGCGGTTTGCGATGCCAGTTTTTTAATGAGCGGATTGATGATGCAAATATTTTTATATTATCGTAATATTACGATTTAGCTTTACAGTAGGATTTTACAGCCTGTTCTTTAGTATATTAAATGTGCGCTGTACACGGTTATCGTGCAAAATAGTAAGTTGATAATTTCCGGGGACAGAGGAAGCCATGTTTAATGTGCCTTTACCATTTTTTAGTTTGCCTTTCTGCACCATTTTGCCCGTGGCATCCCGCAATTCATAGCGAAGGTTTCCGGCATTTCCTGCATCAATCTGCAAAAGATCGGTAGCGGGATTTGGATATACTTTTATTGGATAGCCGTAAACGATCTGCGCTGTACCTGTGGGGGTAACCACATAGGCCTGCTGCACCCCTGCACTGCTGCTGCCTCCTGTTCCGTCAGACACGGTAAATGTGGATTGACCCGTCGTGAAAGTGACTACACCCCCGGCACCCGTGGCCGTGCCACCACCCGAATTAATGGATTCCTGGGCTGTGAGCAGGTTTGCGAAAATTAAAAACAGCATGATTAAGACTATGCGGTATCTCATGGTTATTCAAATAAAATGCTTTTTATCCAAAAACAGAAAATGCGGCGCTATATTGCTTCAGTATTTCCATGAACACATTGTTTTTTCGATGTATTTTGTTGCTGACAGGATGGATGTTTTCAACAGGTCTGTTCGCATCCGGGCAGAATTTGCGCCTTATTGTGCGGCTGGACGACTGCTATTTGTCCGGCGATCCGAAAACGGAGAGAATAATTCAACTATTCACCAAATACAAAACACCCATCAATGTCGGTATTATACCTTACAGGAATGAGGATGATACGCTCAATCCGATGTACCTGAATCCATACACGGAAATTTTCGTTCACGGCTACAGGCATAAGAAAGAAGGCACCGATGAGTTTTCAGGTCTGTCCTACCAAAAACAATGGGAAAAAATTCAGCGCGGTAAGCTGATGCTGGAATCGAAAGGCATTTATCCTTGTTGCTTTGCACCGCCCTGGAACAGCTATGATGAGATTACATTAAGTGTGTTGAAAGATGTGGGTTTTTTGGTTATTTCCGGTAATGAATTTGGTCCTAAAAACAATCTCAGTATAAAATATATACCTTCAACCTGTTATTCAGTTAAAGATGCTTTGCATTTAATTCAAAAAGGTTCCATATTTAATGGCATAGTTGTATTGCTGATTCATCCCTATGAGTTTACATCAGAAAATGATTTTTTATTACTTGAAAAACTTATACTGAATATTCGTAATAACAAAATAAAAAACCTTTATTTTTCGAATCTTACCTCCCTTGATGAAAACATCACCGGTAAAAGACTTGAATACCATCATTACCCACTTTTATATTTATTAAGAAGTAACAATATGTTGGGTTTTAATAAAAATGTTTATTATGAAATGGGTTTGCTAATATTTATAAATATAATAGAATGGTTTTTGCTGATAGCGGTCATCATTTATTTACACCTTAAAAAGCTTCTAAAATTAAAGTATTATCAAACTTTAATTGTTGGTGTTTTATTATTTATATTACTCCTGGTTTCTTATATAAATAAATACGATAGTTATCGCTGGGTTTTATTATGTAAAACCGCTGTTATTATCTTTTTTATCTGGCTTAATAACAGGTTAATGCTCAGAAAGCAACTCAAAGAAGCGCAGGCCAGGTAACCGGATCGGTTTCGTGCATCATGGCATACACCTTCATGAATATTTCATCAACACCGGGTTTGCTGAAATAGTCACCATCAGTGCCATAGGCCGGCCTGTGGGGCTGCGCGGCGATGGTGAGCGGAGCGCTGTCGAGGTAGCGGTAACCGCCCTGTTTTTCCAGTATCTGCTGCAATATAAACGCCGATGCACCGCCGGGCACATCTTCATCCAGCACCACCAAACGGTTGGTTTCTTTCAGGCTCTCCACAATCAGGTGGTTCACATCAAAGGGCAGCAAGGTCTGCACATCGATAATCTCCAAACGAATGCCATGTTCGGCCAGCATATCTGCTGCTTCCAGGGCTATGCGGCAACAGCTGCCGTAGGTTACCAGCGTGGCATGTTCGCCGTAGCGCAATGTATCCGGACGGCCCAGCGGCACGGTAAACTCGTCCATATTCTGGGGCAGTTTTTCCTTGATACGGTAACCGTTCAGGCATTCCACCACCAGGGCGGGTTCGTCGCTTTTCAGCAGGGTATTGTACATGCCTGCAGCCTGGGTCATGTTGCGGGGCACACACACGTGCATGCCGCGCACCGCATGGATGATGGTTCCCATGGGGCTTCCGCTGTGCCATATGCCTTCCAGCCTGTGGCCACGGGTACGGATAATCACCGGTGCTTTTTGTCCGCCTTTGGTGCGGTATTGCAGCGTAGCTATATCATCGCTCATCACTTCCAGCGCATAGAGCAGGTAATCGAGGTACTGTATTTCGGCGATGGGGCGCAGGCCGCGCATGGAAGCGCCGAGGCCCTCTCCTACTATGCTCCACTCACGGATGCCTTTATCGGTCACGCGAAGTTCGCCGTATTTCTCCTGTAAACCACTGAATCCCTGGTTCACATCTCCGATTTTTCCCACGTCTTCGCCGAAGGCAAATACACGCGGATCGCGCTGCATAGCCGCATCGAAGCATGCGCGCACCACCATGTAGCCATCCACGGTTTCATCGCTGAATTGGGGCGGCACTTCGGGCACCGAAAGCGCGCTGCCGGGGCCCTGGCTGTGCAGGTGGCTGCTGTAGCGGTTGTGGTTCAGTTCGGTAAAACGGCTGTAATAATACAGCAGGGGTTGCTTTTGCGCCGCATCCAGAGAAGCGGTGAGGCGCAACGCCTTGTGCAGTGCGTTTCCTATGTCTTTGCGCAAAGGATCGGATTTGCTTTGCAAACCTGCGCTGATTTCGGCAAACTCGGCGGTGGCAACACCCTGCGCGGCCATGTTGTTTATGATATCGCAAAAACCGGCCACCTCCGATTTGATGGTGCCCAGAAATGCGTTCCACGCGGCCTTTTGGGCGTCGCGCACGCTTTGCGTGGCTTCTTGTTCAATGGCATCGGCCTCTTCGGCAGTAGCCAGGTCATTGGCGATAAGCCATTCGCGCATTTTGGCAATACAATCATAATCCTGTTCCCATTCCAGGCGATCTTTGCTTTTGTAGCGCTCGTGGCTGCCGCTGGTGCTGTGGCCCTGGGGCTGGGTCACTTCGGTAACGTGCACCAGCACGGGGGTGTGCTTTTGGCGGCAAACGTCTGCGGCCTGTTTATACACTTTGCAGAGCTCGGCATAATCCCAGCCCTTCACGGTGAATATTTCCATGCCCTGCCCGAATTTGTCGGTCTGGAAGCCGCTGAGCAGGCGTGATATGTTTTCTTTGGCTGTTTGGTATTTGGCAGGCACGGAAATGCCGTAGCCATCGTCCCACACGCTCATCAGCAGGGGCACCTGCATCACGCAGGCGGCGTTCATGGTTTCCCAGAAGATGCCTTCGCTGGTACTGGCGTTGCCGATGGTGCCAAACGCGATTTCATTGCCTTTCAGCGAAAAATCGGTGTAGGCGTGCAGGGCGGGGTTTTCGCGGTATAACTTGCTTGCGAGTGCCAATCCCAGCAGGCGCGGCATTTGGCCTGCAGTGGGTGAAATATCGGCGCTGCAGTTGGGGCGATCGGTTTGGGGCAGCCAGTTGCCCTGCTCATCGAGCAGGCGGGTGGCAAAGTGCCCGTTCATGCTGCGGCCGCCGCTGGCGGGTTCGCGGTCGGTGTTGGGGTCGGCGTAGAGCTGGGCAAAGAATTGCTGCACGGTGCTCATGCCGCGGGCAAACATGAAGGTTTGGTCGCGGTAGTAGCCGCTGCGCCAGTCGCCATTTTGAAACACTTTGGCCATGGCAATCTGTGCCACTTCTTTTCCATCGCCGAAAATGCCGAATTTGGCTTTTCCGGTCAGCACTTCCTTTCGGCCCAGGAGACTTGCCTGACGGCTCTCACAGGCCATGCGGAAATCGTGGAGCACCTGTTTGCGAAAGTCTTCCCTTGTTAGGGCTGCGGGGGCGTTGGCAGCATCTTCCATTTGTGGTGCAAAAATACGGCTTTTTCTATTACGGGATTACTTCTTGCGGCGCAGCCACCATGCCAGGCCTATTCCCATGATGGCGCCGAAGAGAATGGGCAGCCAATAGTTGGGTTCACGAGACTGAGTTTGCAGGATGATGGCGGTTAGGGGCATGGTGCAAAGGTAGGGCGGAGCGTATTTAATAGAACAATGCCTTTTGGGATTATTCTATCCATTCAAACAGGTAATTGTCCTCAAATTCAACATTGAATTTCTGCAACATTTCGTGGTATTCATCGTTTGAATTTTGTTTGGCTGTGATGTTTCTCCTGGTTGTTAATGTAATTTATGATGGTAACGCATTGGGAATGGGCGTAGGGAAAAGCCCCAAAACCGCTCTGCCATTGAAATTTGCCGGGTATTCATTTTTTTATTGATCCATTTGGAAGAATTGGCTTTGATGTCTTTCACAATTTCTGACAAGCATTTATCGGGACTCAGGCTGAGCAATATGTGAATGTGGTCTGCTACCCCACCGATGGCATATATCTTTTGATTTTTGCCGTTTACCGTACCGCAGATGTATTTATACAATTCGTAAACCAAGGAACGGAACCTACATTTGCAGGTATCATTCTGTTATTTCTGTTCTATTCATCATGGGTATAATAAAAATGCCGGGAGCATTGCAGTTATCAAGGCCTCCGTTTTTTTATGCATCTTTGCAGGCAATAAAAAGTAGCAGGATTGGAGCCAACATTTCACATAATCGAAAATATTCATTCCGCTAATTTCCGCGCGGCAACAGACATTTACATACAGTCCTTTCCTGCCAATGAAAGGCAGCCATTGTCGGTAATTGAACAGCGGGTGAAAGATGGATTATCGCTCATGTTCACCGCAGAACTCGAGAATAAAACCCTGGCATTTGGATTGCTCTGGCCATTTCAAAACAGCCAATTTATTTTGCTGGATTACCTGGCAGTTGCCCCGGGTAACAGGCAAAGCAATTTGGGCTCGGCCCTTTTCAGATACATGGCAAAATTGGTAAATGACCAAGGAAAAACCCTGGTTATTGAAACAGAGCATCCTGCTTATGGTGATAACCGGGAAGAACGACAGAAACGCCTGGCTTTTTATTTTAAAAATGGCTGTTACCTACTTAAAGATGTTCCTTACATATTGCCACCTTTGGATGGTTCTATGCCCACAGAAATGTGCATTATGGTTCATCCGCCTCATGGCCGGCACAATTTCCCCCCTGAGGAAATCAAAGTTCTCATTATACGTTTGTATGAAGAGTTGTACGGAAGGGATGAAAATGATGCCATTCTGCAAAATTTTATTCATAAATTGCCGACCGAAATAATCCTCTCAAAAAGCATATCATGACCACGGTTGAGTTACTGAACTTTATTGTCACTTCGCTATCTACACTTTTATCGGCCATAGCTATATTTTTATATATCGTTTTATGGTATAAAGACAAAACACATAGCAATTATGATGTTTTTGATGCCACCTATCTTGATATATTAAAAACGGGCATGGACAATCCTGAATTCAGAAATCCAACTTACACCAAAAACTACAAAAATCTAGCGGATAACGAAAGAATCCGTTACGAAACCTATGCGTTTATTTGCTGGAATTTTTGTGAAACAATTGTAGATAAGGGCGATAAAAACTTAATGAAAACATGGGGCGTGGTAATTGAAGCTGAAAACGCGCTTCACCGCACCTGGTTTGACAGTCCGGAAAATAAAAGCAAGTTTAAGGAAGAGTTCATAACCTACATTGCAAACAATTACAAGGCAGTGTAACTGCATTGGCATAGTCCCCAAACGAATTAAATAAACATTGGTTTAATTATTATTGGGTGAATTACAATATCTACAACGCCCAAAGGTGATACCTAACGTTTATAATTTATATCGTTTCCAATAACTTTTATAAAAACACCAACCACCTTTAAGTTTATAGTTCCTTCATCACGTAAAATAATTGGAGGATAATAATTACTTGACCTGGGCAGCAAAGTTATTTCCTCATGTTTCCATCCTTCTTCAGAGACCGTCTTCTTGCTTGTGTATTCTTTAACAGTATAATTTGATCCTGTATCAGAATCATTAAAATCCGTCATTTCCACCAATACTATTTTACCATTTCTGCTTCCACCGATGTACCGTTCAAATAAACAAACTGAATTATTGGGAATAATCTTATTCATGGACTCACCAATGACCTTACAAGCAAAATAATCTTTACCTAAATCAAAATCCTCTGTGAGTTCAATATATTTAGTGCTTTCAACTTGTTGCAACGAAGAAAATGAACCTGCAGCAATTTTAAGGTCATAATACGGAATTGTGCGTTCAGTGGGAGCATCGACGATACTTATGACAGGAACATCTTTAACTTTTGTTTGTAACGGTATAAACTGTGTCAAATAATTTTTTAAATTATCATTCACTGCATAAATAAAGGTACCCTTTATACCTCTGAGTAGGATAGTTTTATAAATATTGACAATATATTCCTTTAAAATACTCTCGGCTGATATGGTATTTTTACCAGCTTTATCTTTATAACGATCTTTATAAATAATAAACTGGTTGTTTTCAAAATCATAATCTATTTCAGGCCCTATAATCACACCGGTATAATTTAGATCATATCCCTGAGTGGTATGAATGCAACCAACCTCATTAATGGAATTGGGAGAATTTACCCAATCTACTGCCACACTATTCCATTTTAGCTTGACATTACTGATTTCTATATCAAATTTATTTTTATCTTTTTTAGAAACCCACTCCCACGCATAACCCGCAACAAGCCTTGAAAGTCCTTCTTTATTTTCTTTTTCTGATATTTCATTGACTAAATCATCAATATTATCAAACAATTTTAATTCAAAATCTATTGCTTTAAAGGGATTTAAATTGTTTGTCTTAGCATCAAATAAATTGTGTATAAAATTGACATAATTAACACCCCCTTTTGATCGAAACTGTGTTCTCAGAGTTTCAATCCGAGTTGATTTATTTTTTTCGAGAATTATAAACCTTTCCCTCGGAACATCCGATGGTTTTATAGATTGAAACCGATCATAAAATATTAAACTTTTTTTTGACTGATGCAGCACCCAATCTAATTCAGTACAGGTAAATTTATCCATGCCGAATTTTTCTGATGTAATATCAAAAGGTTTAAAATATGGACCCAAATTAACCCGTTGTCTCAACCTATGACCTTCATCCACAATAATCAAATCATACTTTTTCTTTGCTAAGTCAGATGGTCCTATTACCATGTCGCCTGACAGTCCCTTTATGTTTTTAAAAACCTTGGAAATGGTTTTACGGAATGATGCCATGGGAATAACCAGCGCCATGTTAAGATTAGAGTACTTCCTTTTAACCTTTTCAATTAATGTAAAAAGTTCTTCATCCTCATCAAAATCTGATGTGTTAAAATCATCAAGATTGGTCTTTAAAAGTTTAAAAATGAAAATAGCGAGAATGGATTTACCTGTTCCGGCACCACCTTGTATAAGACTGGTTTTGGCTTCCTCATCCAAAAGGCAGTTAAGAATCATTTTTAAGCTAGAAATTTGTTCTTGGGACAACGATTTATATGGAGAATATTTAAAAAGATCTGAATTATCAATATGCTCTAGTGAATGACGTGCGATACCGAGACTTCTTAATTCATTCCAGATTTCTTTAAAAATATTCCAGTAAATTTCTTTTTGCTGATAATACCGGTGATTGGTAATGCCCAAATTTGCATTCTGCAAGGTGTAAATTCCATCAGCAGATATGTATCTGATTAGGTAAGATTCAAGGTCCAGTGCTACAGACTTGTTAAAGAGACTGCTTAAAACTAGATGTACTTTGGTGTTTTTCTGTTTCTGATGGTTCTTAACATGGGCCTTAAGCCTACTAACAACATCTGTTGTTTCTCCAACATATGCTTCTTGCGATTTTTCATTGTTAAGAAAATAAACTATAGGCCATGATAAAAATCCTCTATGATTTTCAGTTATTTCAATTTCTGTATTTGAATTGAAATCATATTGAAAAATAGAAAATTCTTTGTCCATTTATAACTCATTATATTTTTTTGCTGTTCCTTTTGCTTTTTCAACTGGATACTTCTCACCATTTTTTCTAACTTTTTCTAATACAATATCCTTTACATCAAGATTATATTTATCGGCTAACAAAAACGCATAGGCAAAAACATCTGCTAATTCTTCTTTTATTTTTTCAGGATTAGCCTCCCCGGCATTTTTCCAAAGAAACAACTCCAATAATTCTCCTGCTTCGACATTAACCGCGAGCGCTAAATCTTTGGGATTATGAAACTGTTCCCAGTCTCTTTCATTTCGAAATTTTATTAATGCCTCAGTTATTTGTGAAAAATCACTCATACACGCAAAAGTAATGAAGTAGTTGCTATACCTTAGCGAATGTTTCTCTTAAAATAATAAACGATACTTCACTCAGTTACACCACATACCCAAAAATTAACTCGGGCTTGGCGAAGGGTTCATGCTTCGGCGGGCTCGGCAGGACAATTTCGGTGGGCAATCGCTCAAAATCAGGCTTGTTGGTCTCGCCCCGCGCAGGCCTTCAGCAAAGACCAACAAGGGGAATCTAAAAGATCACCGGCAACAAACGGTCCCCTCTGGAGAGGGGTAATTGTGAGGTAATCGAAATCAGTGGCAATGTCTGGGGTGTGTTTTTCTGCATTTACAATCACACGCCCACCGCACACACACCCCAGCGGGTGAGCACCGGCAGCGCGTATGGCGCATTTACCCCTCTCAAGAGGGGACCGGTGAAGCGCAAAAGCAATGTATTACAGCGGGTTTATGTTACAATCTGAGATGCACAATGGTGCGTCTTTACAGGGGCAGGTTATTCAACACTCCTCACAGCATCATCCGCACCGAAGCATAGGCTCCGAAACCGTTCAGCCTGCCGGGCAGTACCAGGCTTTCCAGGCCTTCCAATCGCAGGTTTGCAAACAAGCCGCCGCGCTGCATGGCTTTCCAGCTCCAGCTGCTCAGCAACCCAATATTCCAGGTATCAAACCCGCCCAACGATACGCAGGGATAAAACCGCAGATTACCCACTCCCAGCCTGGTATTGGGCTGCCAATCCAAGCGGGGCACGTAGCCGGGCAAGTTCCTGTAGCTGAGCGATAACCAGCCCAAATGCTTGTGCAGCGCGCCTACACTCACTTCAAACGGCGCAAACAGGGTTTTGCTACTTCGGCTGCTGTCGAGACCAAGCTGCTGTTTTACGGTGTCTACGCGGTCGCCAAACCAGTCGCCGCGGAATATTTTGTTGAGGGATGTGGTAGCTGCTTCCAAACGCACCGTGCTGCCGGCCATGCCGGGCAAGCGGCTGTAGGTGGTGAGCCCGCGGGTGTAATACAATCCTGCATTATCGACATTCAGGCTTATCAACTGCCAGGGACCCTTGGTAAAATCATACATGAGCCCCGCATTGACAGTAAGGCCAAAACCGCCTGTGGCACGCTGCACACTTCCGCCCCACATTACGTTCACGTTCTGGGCCAGTGTATCGGTAAACACCTGCGCCCTGAAATCATTCACTGCGCTATAGGATCGCAACCACCCGGGATTGATGCTGCCATTAAGGATTACATTGCCTTTGCCGCTCTTCAGCCTCCGGCCTTTCTCAAACCCAAAGCCAAATTCCACCACATCCCACTGCACAGCCTTGCGGATGCGGGCATCCAGGGTTTGGCCCATGTAAGCCCCATTGCCTTGAAAAACCAGGCGGAAGGCATCATCGTTAAAACGAATACCGCCCATCTGGTGGCGACGCACATAGAACTTGTCCGCCACATTCAGTTTCATGGTGGAAGCCAGTCCGCCACGCACATTCGCTTTCAGGCGCTCTTCTGTTTCAGCAATGCGGTCCGTGGGAATATAACCGCCCAGCAGAAAACGGCCTGTAATGGCCAGCGGCATGCCCGGAGAACCGCTTTCGCTGTAGAAAGAAACCCCCAACGTTTTGCGGCGAATGGTAAAAACGGTGTCCCTGGTTGGCAACTGAACGGTCGGAACCACTTCCGGCGGCCGCATGGCCGTGCTGTCATCGATCTGTGCCTGCAGGGATTGGGCTGCCAATAGCAATCCCATTAAACATTTAAAACTGTGCTTCATATTCGGCTTGCAGGCTGGTTTTAACTTTCAGTTTGTAGGTATTGTAAATCTTTTGCTGTGTGCCATTGCCTGTCACACGGGCTTTGATGGCCACGGCGTGCGCCTTTCTTAGCGATTCAATCCGCTCTTTGGGAATGGTAGCCCGCAAAACGGTTCTGGAGGCGACCAGGGGCTCACCGCTAGGGGTGGTTTTTCCCGGCATAATGGTTCCCGGCGTTAATGTCACATCGCCGAGTGCGTTTCCATACTGATCCAGCAGTGCAAAGTCCATATCCACTTCAAACGGATAATCGTTTTCCACGTCAAAAATCACAGTGGCGCTCTTCACGCGTTGCACCTGCGGAAGGCTGGCTGCTTCAATGCCCTGGGTATCGCGCAGGTTCAGTCCGCCTACCGTAAAGCTCACCGGGGCTTCCAGCCGCAGGTAAATTTCAGCACTGGAGTTATCAAACACAAAGTCTTTCCAGTTGCTCACATTCCCGTTGGGGTTGGTTTCAATATCTATATCGTAATTGATGTACTGGGGCAAGTTCTCCACAAAGGCTTTGATGTTGGAATTACTGCCGTCCAGCACCACCTGTTTGTCGGTGGTTTGTCCGTAAACAAAGGGCGCCGGACCGATGAAAACATCGCCGTTCAGGGGTGTGGCACTTAGTTTTACCTTGTTGCCGCTGAAGATGTTTTCGCTCTCCAGCGATTTCACACGCACCCGGCCCTCGGCGCCAATGCTGTTTTTCACCAGAACCGATGCTTTGAAATCCTTGAACAGGATATTGCCGTCGGCGCCTTTGAACAGGGCAAACGGAGCTTTGCCCACTGAGTTATTCAGTGTTTGGCCCATGTAGCCGGTGGCATATTCAGGCAACAGCCCTGTGAGAGCATAATAAATACGCAGGCTGTCATTGAGTGTTACCTGCACTTTTCGGCCGCTGCTGTCTAAAGACACTATCATGATTTGGTGAAAAGTGTTCACGGTGTCTTTTACCGTAGGGTTTTTGCCGCGGTAATCGAGGAGATATCCGCTCATATCTACGGTTTCTTCCTTGCGCTCGGTCACACCGGGTTTGGCACCGGGCATTTTTACCACGCGCTCCAGCGGCACGCCATTCAGGCTGGCCGACGGAATCTTCAGCACCATGGTCATGTTTTCCTGAATGGTCGATTCCACGCGCAGTTTCAGCGAACCTTGCTTCACCTTGAAAAATTTAACCTGCGGTCCGCCCATATCCAGCACCAGGGCTTCATCCTGCTCTATTACATTTTGGTTTGGGAAAGCCGCAATGGCGTCGCGGGGTCGGAGGTTGCGCACAGTAAGGGTTACTTCCACCCCTTTGGAGGCATCGATCAGCACAGGCCCGTTGCTGGGCTCGGTAATCAGGCGGCGGATAACGCCTTTCAGGCTTTTGCTCACGGTTTTGTTGCGCAGGCTGATGCTTTTGGTGGCGCTGCTGCCTTGGTCAATGTTGAGGAAAGAATCTTTGGCCACCACAGATCCGTCCGAAGCATTCTGCAGTTCGAATACCAGCAGGGTAACCTTTACGGGCAGTTCGTTGTTGATAGAAATATCCAGAAACCCGGAATCCAGCGTGGCGGTTTCGAAGAAGGCCGAAGCGTCAATATCCACTGGGTTCAGGTTGGTTTGGTTTTGGGCCGGAACGGCAATGGTTTGTCCGTCAAGCAGGCGAAAGGTAGGGTTGATCTGGGCCAGGGTGATGCGCTGCACAATGCTGCGATCGCTGAGTTTGAGGCGGCGCAGGGTAAAAGCAGTGTTGAGGCTGGTGTCGGGAGCCGTGACGCGCAAGCTGCGGGCATTGTAAACCAGGTTATCATACACCAGGGTGTAGCTGCTATCGGTAAGGTTATTCACCAGGTAGCGTTTGTCAATATCGTTCAGCGTCATTTCGGTGCTGAACAGCGGCACAGCCACGTTGTTGTCCCAGCGGGCGGCCTTTCGGCTGCAGGCGCTAAGCACCAAGGCTGTGAGTACTAAGATGTATGCAAGATTTCGCACCATATTGCGAAGATAGGGTTTTACGATAAAAACCGAATATTATCGCTTGAGGTATTGCACAATGTTGACATCAAAAAATGCTAAAGACCCAAATATCAAGGTGCCCCAGAAGGCAATGCTGATGCTTTGCCAGAGGATAATTTTATGTTTTTCGTGGATGAAGGTGGTGCAGAGCAGGGTTCCAACAGGAATGCTGAGAATGAGGGGTGTGAGCAGGGCAATCAGGGGTAATCCGCCGTGCAGTCGCAGCCAAACCAGCCTGCGCTTGGTTTTGGTAAACCGCTTTTTGGATTTGATTAGTTTTTGGAGGTACCCTTCCAGCCAGAACTCACTGTAGGTAAACAAAACCACGCCGAGGAAAGCCCCTGCCGAAGTGAAAAGCCAGCCGTAAAAAGGGTTGTGAAAACCGGCCACTGCCACCCCCACACCAATCAGGTATTTTACAGTGGACCACAGAAAACTGAGCAGGGCAGCGGTGGTGAAAGACATTATCGCAAATGTATGGTTAAACGTGAACCTTTTGGCTGACGTATTTTGGGGTTCATCGGTGAAAACCGCAATAAAGCCGAAAAAATCCTGCAATTTTGCACCCATGTTGCGTTTGGCGGTATTGTTTCTGATATCGGTTTCCGGGCTTGGCCTGCATGCCCAGATAATGGGTGGAATGGGCCGCATAGAACGTGAAACGCCGCAGGGCCGCACAGACAGCCTGCGCAGACCCACAGGCGCCAAAAGCGATCCCGGAATGGCCCGATACACAGACCTCAGCGCAGGCCGCGACTCTTTCACCCGCTGGGACAGCACCCTGCCCATGGCGCAGCGCTATGACATTGCCCGGGCAACAGGGCAGCCCATCGTAGATTTGGGGCATTATGCCTCACCCCAAAAAAGCCTGGTGCTGCAACCCTTTGTTCAGTCGGGACTGCAGTCGGGTTTTAATCCGTACGCTTTCCAAAATGTAAATCCCGAAACATTCTCCTTTTACAGGGCCAAAGTGCCTTTCACCCGCTTTAGCTACCAGCAGGGCGGCAGCGGTTTTATTGCCCTGCAGGCGCAGCATACACAGAATATCCGCAAAAACTGGAATATCGCGCTGGATTACCGCAGTGTGAACAACAAGGAATATTACATCAACAGCAAGCAGGACCACCTGCACCGCGGCACCTCGCTGGGGAGCTATTACACTTCCAAAAATGGAAAGCTGAAACAGTTCACCATCCTTACCTGGAACCGCGCAAGGCGGCTTGAAAACGGGGGTCTCGAAGATGATTCACTGCTGTTTCAGGACAAAGCCATTAACAAGCAGGAACGTTTCAGTATTAATACCCGAGGGGTTTACAGGCCCATACTCAGCGCCGCACAGTCGGTGTATGCAAGCAGGCACCATTTATCAGAATCGCAGTACAACTTGGGCAAAGGCAAACCTTACCTTTTCCACCGCGCAGACTGGACCCGCACGCTCTACCGATACCTCGACCCCCGCAAAGATACGGGTTTTTACGGTGCTCAAACCTACCGCAGCACAGACAGCCTGAATGACAGCAGCGTCTGGAACGGGCTAAGCAACCGGCTGGGCCTTGCCCATCACATCAAAACCGATCGCATGCAAATGGGCCTTCGGGCCTGGTACAGCTACGAATGGATGAGCTATGGCGCCAAATATTTTTTATCGGGCAAAGATGAAAACGTATCGCAAGGCCTGCACGCCGATGCCTACGGACAGGGCAAAAGCTGGCTGTGGCAGGCTGAAGTAGCATCGTATCTGAACGGCTACAATAAAGGCGATTATAACCTGGTGTTGAACGGACAATGGAATCCGTTGAAAAGATGGACCCTTTCCGGACGTTATCAGGCGCAAAAGGCCACCCCGGGGCTGTTTCAACAGCGGTTTTTCAGCAACCAGTTTCGTATCAGCAACAGCTGGCCGGCCGTGAAGAGCACTGCCGCTGAACTGGGCATTGCCTACCGCGGGAAGCGCACGAGGATTGAGCTGGCCTACATATCCGGCAACACCCAAGGGTTGATATACAACAGCGGCGATGCCTTATTTAGGCGGGCGTCTGAACTTACCTACAGCCAAATCCGCGGTCATATTCATTTGCAGGCGGGCAAGCTGCACACCGACCACATTTTCTATCTGCAAAACATCTCAGAGGAAACGGTTTGGTCGGCACCAAGGTTTAGCACTCTAAGTAGCCTGTATTTGCAGGGATATATGTTCAAAAAGGCGCTGCACGCCCGTTTTGGGGTAGATGTGGCCTGGCAAAGCGAGCACAGCGCCTGGGCTTACAGACCTGATTTGGCCACGTTTTATATTCGGAATGCAGGCCGGCCCGGTGGCAATTATCCCGTTGCAGATGTGTTTTTTACCGGTGAAATTAAAACGGTCATCGTAACCTTCAAAATGGCACACATCAACAATTACCTGGTGAATTACGGCGTTTCCAACGCATTTATGTCAGCGCAGGGTTATGCCATAGAGCCGCAACGCTTTGTGCTGGGGCTGGTGTGGCGGTTTCATTATTGAGGATTCTTATTCAAAATACATTTTGGATTGATTGGCCTACTTACATGGGAGTATTTTGGCAAAGCCATTCTTAAACAAAAGTTGTTTTTAACTATACATTTTGCATAAAGAAGTATTATCTGTAAATTTGGAATAAATAAACACATGGAAACGGTTGTTATTAATGCAAAAACCAAGTCGGAAGCCGCTTTGCTTTTAAGCCTTGCCAAAAAGATGGGCTTAACCGGGAAAACGCTCACACGCAGTCAGGTTGAGGATTGGGAATTTGCACAGAAGATTGATAAAGGAATGAAGTCAGAATCAGTAAGCCGCAGCGATGTCATGAAGGCTTTGGGTAAATGAAAACTGCTTTTAAGAAATCCTTTCTAAAGGAAATTGAAAAACTTAAAAGTAAAAAACTAAAGGAATCTATTGCCGATATTATCAATCAGGTAGAAATATCTTCAAACATTATTGCTGTTAAAAATATTAAAAAGCTTGCGGGTTATGACTGTTATTACCGCATTAGAATTAGAGATTATCGGATTGGATTAAAGATTGAGGACGAAATTGTTCATTTCGTCATCCTGGAACATAGGAAAAACATTTATAAGGTTTTTCCTTAAAATATTGATTTTATCACCCCTCCAGCGGCTGCTTTTTCAGCGCCAAAATACTGAAATCGGAGTTTTCCCTGCGGATGGTGTTGTGCAGGGTTCCCAGCCCGTCGATGGTCAGTACCACTTCATCGCCGTCCTGCAGCCACTGCTCTTTGTAATTGGCATCGTTTAACTTGCCTGTTCCGTTCAGTTCCAAGAAGCATCCTGTGCCCACGGTGCCGCTGCCAATCACATCGCCGGGGTGGATATCCACGCCATAAGCGCAACGCTCGATAATTTCGGCAAAAGTCCAGTCCATATCGCCCATGTTGCCTTCGCTCACCTGAATCCCATTGACGGTGCAGGTCATACGCAGGTTGTAGTTGGCGCCCGTGTGTCCGGGTTTGGCCGGAATGCGATAGGGTTCCAGTTCATCAGGAGTAACCAGCCATGGACCAATCACAGTGCTGAAATCCTTTCCCTTGGCAGGTCCCAGGTTCAAAAGCATTTCTTCCATTTGCAGGCGTCGGGCGCTCATGTCGTTCATAATCATGTAGCCGGCAATGTAGTTGTCTGCTTCAGCGGCTTTGATGTTGCGTCCTTTTTTACCAATCACAACGGCAGCTTCCAGTTCAAAGTCCAGTTTTTCGAAATGATCGGGCATGCAAAAAATATCGCCGGGGCCCTGAATGGCCTGGTGGTTGGTGAAATAGAAAATCGGATACATGTCAAACTCCGGAATCATGGGCACTCCACGGTTGCGGCGCGCTGCCGCCACATGCTGGCGAAAAGCGTATCCGTCTCTGCAGCTGGTGGGATTGGGAACAGGTGCCAGCAAAGCCGAAGGATTGTAAGCAACGGCAACCGATGCATGTTTGCCTTCGGCTATTTCCTGCTGAATGCTGCGGGCTGCTGCGCTGTTGCTTTCCCAGTCTTTCAAAAAAGTTGCCATGTCTTTGGGCAAAGCCGCACTGATAGCGTTCAGCGAATAGACAGCATTGGCGGTATAAAGTCCTACGGATGTTTCACCGTTGTGTGCAAAGGTTACCAATTTCATGGTGCAAAAATACGAAATGATTTAGGCTTACATCATGGTTAACAAAAGCAAATCTCCTGTTACTTTTGCACTGTCATGATTATCATCACCGGATCCAACGGCCTGCTGGGCCAAAAGCTCACCGATTTATACCTAAAACACCCGGAAACGGCTTTTGTGGCAACGGGTAAAGGCCCCAACCGCCACCCTGTTAAAAGCGGATATGTCTATGAAGAAGCCGACATTACCGACCATGCCGGCATGCGGACACTGATAGAAAAATATAAGCCGACAGCGGTGATCAATACCGCCGCCATGACCAATGTGGATGCCTGTGAGTCGGACAAGGAAGGCTGCGATGCCATGAATATTGGTGCAGTGGAAAATCTTGCCCGATTGTCTGCGGAACTTGGCTTTCGGCTCATCCACCTCAGCACCGATTTTATTTTTGACGGCACCCACCCCATGTATACCGAAGAGGAAAAGCCCAACCCGCTCAGCTATTATGGCAGAAGCAAATGGGAGGGAGAAAAAAGGGTGATGCAGTATGCAAAAAACTGGGCCATATTGCGCACCGTGCTGGTGTATGGTGTGGTGCAGGACATGAGCCGCAGCAACATTGTTTTATGGGCCTACAACACGCTGAAAAACGGAACTCCGGCTAAGGTGGTAAACGATCAGTACCGAACACCCACGCTAGCTGAAGATTTAGCCATGGGGTGCTTTCTGGCTGAACAAAAAGAGGCACAGGGCTTGTACAATATCGCCGGGCCGGATTATTTCGGTATACATGAGCTGATGGAGCGTGTGGCCCAATATTTTGGTTTTCAGCTGGATAATATTTCATTGGTAAACAGTGAAACCTTGAATCAGCCCGCCAAAAGACCACCTGTTACAGGACTGGACATCCATAAAGCGATGAAAGAACTTGGCTATACCCCCCACAGCTTTAATGAAGGTTTATCCATTGTGTCCAAACAAGCCGGCTGGGAAGCCTGCTGATCTTCGTCATAATAATTAAAACCGGTAATTTATCTTGTAAAAGCGCAAATTGGACGTACTTTGCACCCATGTCGACTTTGGATGTTCGAATGGAGGTGATGCAGTCTCTGGAAAAGGAAGTTGTAGGATTTACAGAAAAATACCTGATACCGGTTGAGCAAATATGGCAACCTGCCGATTTTCTCCCCGATTCCCGCGAGGAGAATTTTATCCCAAAAATTAAGGAACTGAAAGAGGCTGCTATGGAGCTGGATTATGATTTCTGGATTGTTCTGATTGGCGACATGATAACCGAAGAAGCGCTTCCAACCTATGAAAGCTGGTTGATGAATGTTCGCGGTGTGGATCAGGAGCATGGAAATGCCTGGAGTAACTGGATTCGGCAGTGGAGTGCCGAAGAAAACCGGCACGGTGACTTATTAAACAAATACCTGTATCTGAGCGGGCGGGTGAACATGCGGGAAGTGGAAATCAGCACGCAATACCTCATTCTCGATGGTTTTGACCTGGGTCTGGACAGAGACCCCTATCGCAATTTTGTGTACACCAGTTTTCAGGAACTGGCCACGCATATTTCGCATAAAAGGGTGGGTGAACTGGCCAGAGAAAAAGGCAATCACCACCTGGAAAAACTTTGCAGAACCATCGCCGGCGATGAAATGCGCCACCACCTTGCCTATCGGGAATTTATCAAGAAGATTTTAGAAGTAGATGCTTCGGAAGTGCTGACGGTATTTGCCGATATGATGAAGCGCAAAATAGCCATGCCTGCCAATTTGCTCAGGCAGTCGGGTCAGGCCGTGGGTGAATCGTTTCAGGCGTTTGCCGATGCGGCCCAGCGATTGGGGGTTTACACGGCAGATGATTACATCCAGATATTAAAAACGCTGCTTGCACACTGGAACATAGAAGGTCTTGGCGGACTGAACGAAACCGCAGAAAAGTCCCGTGATTACCTTATGGCTCTGCCCGCCAGGCTGGAAAGATTGTCGGAAAGAATGAAAGTCCCAACTGCCTCTGTGCGCTTCAAGTGGGTAGATCCGCTGTAATTATTTGCCTGATAAAAGAATACATCCGACCAATGACCTGATTGAACGGATTAAGGTTTGTTCTGTCCAATAATTGTTACAGTTCATGGACAAATCCGGTAACGAGCGCCACAGCCTCGGTATATTTGCCCTCGTTTCATGAAAGGCATCATTCTGGCCGGAGGTTCCGGCACACGTTTACACCCGCTGACATTGGCCATGAGCAAACAACTCATGCCCGTGTATGACAAGCCTATGGTGTACTATCCGCTGTCAACCCTGTTGATGGCCGGTATCAGAGAAGTGCTCATAATCTCTACCCCGCACGATCTTCCCCATTTTGAAAAATTGCTGGGTGACGGCTCACAACTGGGTTGCCGGTTTGAATACTGCGTTCAGCCCAAACCAGAAGGTCTGGCCCAGGCATTTGTTCTGGGAGAAAAATTTATTGGTGATGACAACGTCTGCCTGATTTTGGGCGATAACATCTTCTTCGGTTCAGACCTGATGGAAACCCTGCAGCAATGCCGTAATCCTCAGGGAGGAATCGTATTTGCGTACCATGTTAGCGATCCTGAGCGATACGGTGTGGTGGAATTTGATGCTGAGATGAATGCTCTTTCCATTGAAGAAAAACCCGCGGTGCCCAAAAGCAATTTTGCTGTGCCCGGATTGTACTTTTACGATAATGAGGTAGTAGAAATCAGTAAAAACCTGAAGCCATCACCCCGCGGCGAACTGGAAATTACAGACGTAAACAGGACATATCTGGCCAACGGACGCCTGAAGGTGCAGGTGCTGAGCCGTGGAACCGCATGGCTGGATACAGGAACTTTTGCATCTCTCATGCAGGCAGGACAGTTTGTGCAGGTAATTGAGGAAAGACAAGGCCTCAAAATAGGCTGTATCGAAGAACTTGCCTGGCGCAATGGATTTATAGACAACGCGCAACTGGAGAAAATTGCCATTCCCTTGCAAAAAAGCGGTTACGGAAATTACTTAATCAATTTGTTAAAGTGAAAAAGCGGATATTACTAGGTTTTATCATGTTTATGCTGGGTACAGGCACAGCGAGTGCTCAGTTTATGTTTCCCATGATGCCCGGTATGATGCCGGGAATGATGCCCGGAAATAGCGCTCCGGCAGACACTTCAAAGCCTAAGATTCAAGCGCCCCAAGGCAATCAGCCCGCCCAGCCGGGTGATGATGAAAACGGAGATAATAAGGACGGAGATGACACCGACCCGGAAGAAAAAAAGAATGAACTGGAGCTGAAAAAAATGAGCCTGAAAAGCCAGCGCCTGAAACTGGAACAGGAACTCGCCTATCTTAAATCCAAAGACCCGGATCTACTTACCACAGAAGAAAAAGAGGTAATTCGTATCCAGACTGAAAACCTCAAAATGATTGCTTTACAGGAACGAGCTATCATTGAAGAACAGCAACGGGATATGGATAGATACCGCAACAAGAAAAACTTCCCATCAGCCAGTGTATACGGGCACCAGTTTTTCCGCGACGGTAGTTTCAAGTTCTTTCAAAAAACCGATGAGATTGCTGTTACCGATAATTATGTACTGGGAACAGGCGATCAGGTGCAGCTGGAAGTGTGGGGATACAGATACTGGAGTAAAACGTATGTGGTGAGCCAGTCAGGAAGTATTGATATAGAAGGGTATCAGAAGATTTTCGTGAAAGGACTTTCACTGCAGAAAGCGCGTGCGATGATAGGATCGAGGCTGGGACTGGGCGGACAGGAATCTTCATTTTCTGTAACCGTTACACGGCCAAGAATGGTGAGTGTGAACATTTTTGGTGAAGTCTTTACCCCGGGAACCTACACCGTGCCTGCAACCAACAGTGCATTTAATGTACTGGTAAGTATGGGCGGCCCTACCGACATTGGATCTGTAAGAAACATCTATATCAAGCGGGACGGAAAAATCCGTGATTCCTTTGATTTGTATGAGTATTATGCCGATGTAAAACATCAGCGGGATGTGTTCCTCCAAAATAACGACTATATCATTGTGGCACCGGTAGCCAATCTGGTAAATATTGGCGGAGCCGTAAGAAGACCCGGAAGGTATGAACTTAAAAACGGCGAAACCATGGCCGATTTGATTCGGTTTGCGGGCGGGCTTCAGCCCAATGCCTTCCTGAAGGATATCCTGGTGCGCCGCATACGCAACAATGAATATGAAGTGATGTCGCTGAACTATGACAGCCTTCTGAAAGCAAAAAAGAACTTTGTGATGACCGGCGGTGAATCTGTAGAAATAAAGTTTATTGGGGTTGACAACCAGTATATGGTGCAGATTTCAGGAGCCGTATCGGTACCGGGACACTACAAAGTCAAAAAAGGCATGCGCATAAGCAGCATGCTGAAAAACGCCAATGGCCTTACTTCAGACGCGTTTACCGAAAGAGGCTTTCTGGTAAGAACATCCAAATCACTGGAAAAAAAGTACATCAGCTTCAATCCGGCCGAGGCGCTGGCTAAGCCGGGCACATGGGCGGATCTGGAACTGGAAGACAGAGATACCATCGTAATTTACAGGCTAACCGACCTGCGTAAGTTCAATGATGTAAAAATATCCGGTTCCGTTCGCAAACCCTTCAAAAAACAATTTATAGCCGGGCTGAAACTGGGTGAAATGCTCTTTATGGCGGGTGGATTAACCGATGAAGCCGATGAAAAAAGCGGTTTCATTATGCGCACAGATGCCAATTTCAACCAGCGTTTGATTCCTTTCAAACCCGAAGATGTAAAGCCTGGTACTGAGTGGTTTGATTTTGAAATCATGCCCAAGGATGAGATTACAGTGTATTCAAAAACAGACTTCAAACGCAATTACACGTTGTCTGTGACAGGACCTGTAAAAGCAGGCGGCAAATTCCCATTCAGTGAAAACACCCGCGTTACAGACCTGATTAACCTGGCAGGCGGTATAGAAACGAATACCTTTAAATCCAGAGCCATTGTAGTTCACACAGATTTGGAAACAGGTTACCAGAGCCTGAAAACGGTAAATCTGGCTGAGGTGCTTGATAACCCGGACAGCAAGGAGAATTATGTTTTGCAGAAAAACGATGCACTGCAGCTTTTTGACCTCAGCGAGCTGAAAAACGATTTTGCTGTCTCAATTTATGGCCCAGTAAGACGTGAAGGCGAGTACGTGTATGCAGAAAACATGACCCTGCAAAACCTGATTGACGCTGCAGGCGGTCTGGAATTCATTACTGCCGGAACCACAGTGGAAGTGGTTCGAAATTTCTTCTTCAAAGATGGCAAATACCAGTTTTTAAACCCACAGGTTTTGAATACCACCATCACCAGCAGCCTGAGTTTTGATGACAGGCTGGTAAACATGCAGCTGCAGCCATTTGATAAGGTATTTGTGCGCAAAAATCCCAATTTTGTTCCATTAAAACTCGTCTACATCGACGGTGCGATTAACTATCCCGGTTTCTATGCCCTGCAATCTGAAAACGATAAGTTGGCTTCAATCATCAAAAGAGCCGGTGGATATAAACCCAACGCCAACCCCAACGGAAGCACCTTACGTAGAGCTACGGCTCCCGGTGATACCATCGATATCGTACTGAAAACCCCAAAGGCTATGAGCGACCGTAAATCACGGTTCAATCACATCATGAAAGACGGGGATCATATTTTCATTCCGTATACCGATAACTTGGTATACCTGACCGGAGATATAAATAAACAAACCCCAAATGATATTGGTACATACTATCTTCGGAATAAACGCGCTAAGTTTTATATCAAGTTCTTTGGTGGTGGGTTTACCAACACATCAGACAGGAAAAAAGTGGTTGTGGTTTATAAAAACGGACGGAGAGCCGCAACCAAAAATTATGTGCTTTTCAAAGTATATCCAAAAGTTAAACCCGGAAGCACCATTGTGGTAAACAACCGCTTCAAAACCGAGGAGCCCTATAAGCAGCGCAAACGTTTCAGTGTGGATGGCTTCCTCAACCAAACCATGATGAGGGCAACCACTGTGCTGTCAGTTCTTGGTATATATCGTCTGGCAATTGGAAGACAATGAACGTACCGGCAAAACAACCCTTTAATCTTTTCAGTTACCTTAAACTGATTAAGCCATACTGGCGGAAATTAGTGCGCAGATGGTATGTGCCTGTGACATTAGCTTTGTTGTTAGGATTGTATTCCTGGTATAATGAAAGTGAGAAGTCTCCTTACTTCTCAGCCCAGATTACGTACATGCTGGAAGATGAAATCCTAAATGGTTCCACGGTGTCAAATCCACTGATGTCAGCCATTACTGGACAGTCGCCGACGAATAACAAAGACATCATGAATGACCTGGCTTTTAGCAATTTGCTAATTGAATATACTTTACTCAGAAACATATCAGAAAACGGTAAAAACATACCACTAGTCAACTATCTGCTTAAGAAACAGGGTGTTGATTCAGCAAATCCCGCATGGTTTGCCTCTGGCTACCAGATTGGCGAAAATCCCTCAAAGGATGAGATGCTGAGATCATATAGCAACGCTATAAAAAGAACCTTTAAAGCCAGTTCCAGGGAATCCGGATTATTGACCATGTCCTTTTCGTATGCCGATGCATTCTTCTGCAAGAGATTTCTGGAGCTTCACCTGCATACCATCTCCGATTTTTATATCGACAAGCGCATGGACAGGGCAAATATGATTATTAAGGCTACAATAAGGCGAAGAGACTCGTTACTTGCAGCACTTCAAGGAAAAGAATTTAGCTCAGCCTCTATACAGGACCAGGGATTTGGCACGGTAATGCGAAGAGCCAGCGTGCCGCAAACACAGCTGCAGCGTGATATTACCATGTTAAATGCGCAATACGGGGAAAGCCTTGCTGCTCTCAATGCGGCAAAAATGGAGCTGGAAAAGAAACGTCCGTTTATTGCCGTGGTGGATGATATTCGGTTTCCTTTGGAGGCAACCTATCCTGAACCCTATAAAAAGGGCGCTATCTTCGGTTTTGTTGGCCTGTTTCTGGGTACAGTACTTGTAGTTGGTTTTCATCTGGCAAAAGAGTTTCTGGTAAAACAGAAACAGGCTTTCCGTAAGATGAATCCCTAGTTAAGTTCAATTACAAAATAGTTCTTTTTGCCCTTTTGCACCAGCAGGTATTTTCCCTGTAACAGGAAACTGTTGTCAATACTGCCGTTGATGTCGGTATATTTTTCCTTGTTGATGGAAACCGCCTGTGCCTGCATCATCTTGCGCGCTTCGCCTTTACTGGGGAAAATACTTGTGTGCTGTGCCAGTAAATCCAGCACGGGAACACCATCCGACAATAAAGTTGACTCTATTGTAAACTTCTCCATCCCTTCCAGGCTACTGCTTAGTGTTTCACTGTCCAACGCCAGCAAATCTTCACGGGTTCCGCCGCCAAAAAATACATGGGTAGCTTTTATCGCTAATGTAAGATCTTCGGCAGAATGAACCCGCTCAGTCATTTCTTCGGCAAGGGCTTTTTGCAAGGTGCGCATATGCTCCTGGCCTGTATGTGCGGCTATTACGCTTTCAATTTCACTGCGGCTTTTCAGCGAATAAATCTTCATAAAACGCACGGCATCTTCATCAGCCACATTCAGCCAAAACTGGTAAAAACGGTAAGGGGATGTTTTCTTTCTGTCGAGCCAAACATTGCCTCCTTCGCTTTTTCCAAACTTGGTACCATCGCTTTTGGTAATGAGCGGTGCTGTAATGGCATAGGCCTCACCGCCGGTCTTACGTCTTATAAGCTCAGTGCCGGTGGTGATATTTCCCCACTGATCACTGCCTCCAAGTTGTAGTTTACACCCTTTCTGGGTAAACAAATGATAGAAATCGTAGCCCTGCACCAGTTGATAGGAAAACTCCGTGAAAGACATGCCTCCGCCTTCAAGTCGGTTCTTCACGCTGTCTTTTCCCATCATATAATTGACGGTAATGTGCTTGCCCACATCCCTGATGAATTCCAGAAAACCGAATTTGCCAAACCACTCGTAATTGTTGACCATTTCAGCACGGTTCTCCCCTTTTTCGAAATCCAGAAACTTCATCAATTGCTGTTTCTGGCCGTTCAGGTTATGTTCAATCTGGGCAATATCCAGCAGTTTTCTTTCATCGCTTTTGCCACTGGGATCTCCAACCATGCCCGTAGCGCCACCCACCAGTGCAATGGGCTTGTGACCCGCTTTCTGGAGAAGTATCAGCAAGGTAATAGGCACCAGATTTCCAATATGCAATGAATCAGCAGTCGGGTCAAATCCGCAATAACCGGAAACCTGCTCACTGTTCAGCAATTCCTGTGTGCCCGGCATGGAGTCGTGCAATAAACCGCGCCAGCGCAGCTCTTCCACAAAATCAAAGTGGGGCCTGAAAGACATGCTGCGAAAATACGATAATTAAGGCTGAGATTCCTTGATGCGTTTGACCGTGTCTGAAATATACCGTTTCAAATCCTCGGTCTGCTCATCTTCCAGTCCGCTGGTGGCAAAGCTCACCACCTGACGGCTTTCCTTTATCTGAAAGTTAATTTCGTATACGAGGTAATCCACCCGCAACATAAAATTCCAGGGTATAAAAATATACCGCGAAACAATACTTTGCCGCCAGGAAATTCCCTTTTCATCCACTTTTACGAAATAATCTCCCCGGAGTCTGAAGTACAGAAAAACGACTACTGAAAGCGCTAATATCAAGGAAATAAAACCGCCCAAAACACCAAATATGGCATAGTGTATCGACCATACAACAAAGCACAGAAAACCTGCCACAATCATTTGAGGCAATTCCGCCTTGGTCCGGGGAATACTAATAAATAATGGGTCCATGCCCTTAAGGAACGAGCAGTTTGGTTTTCCTTTGGCCGTCGGTTACAATGTAAACGCCGGATTTCAATGCTGCTACCGAAATACGCACCCTGTTGGATGTTCTTTCCACCACATCAATTGCTGCTTTTCTACCGGAAAGATCCGTAACGAACCAGTCTGCATTGGAATGGCTGTCCTCTATATCAACGATATCGTTGGCAGGGTTGGGTGATACACTGAATGATGCTGAAACCGGTTGCCAGACTGAAGCTGTGCTATTAACCACCTCCAGCGTGTAGGAGCTGATGGAATCATTCTGGGTAGTTGGGGTAAATCCGCCCACTTTGGCAAAGGCACGAACATGAATTTTTAGCGGATAAGAACCGGCTTGTGTTGCTGTTCCGTAAAAACTGATGCAACGCACGGTATCCCACAAAAACACGCAGCGTGGATGCTGACATTTAAAATTGATTCCCGCAGGAAGTCCATTGATACGAAGCACCTTGATGGAATCAATTTTCACAGGAACATTTGCCCCCAAAACCTTTGTGAACGTATCTCTGAATGTGAGAACGGATATACCCTGGTTATAGGGAGTGTTTACTACCGCAGAAGGCAAAACAGCAGGAAGAAATCCTGCTTTTGTAAGGCTTTTGTCCGGAATGCAGGTTTGAGCCGACAGAGAAGCAGCACAGATTAAGGCTGTTGCAAAAAAGAAATTTTTAACCATTATCATTGCAAAGTTGATTGCACGAATGTACACAAAAAATCTTTTTGCCAAATGCCTCTCTTTGATTCTTATCTGCTTCAGCTGTATTCAAATAAACGGGCAGGTTATCATTACACTCGCATCGGAAGATGGAACGGCTGTTCAACCGGATTCATTCTACGCATACAGCAGCATGGGGTTAATCCGGGCATTTTCTGTAAATGGGAATACCATTTCGGTTGAGAAGGATGTTCGCAGAATTCGCGTAACAGCCAGAAACCACTATCCTTTCGATTCCATATTTAATGAGGATCAAATGCCGGGCACAAAAATCGTTCTTACCCTCAAGGCAAAGTCCTTATTCATGGATGAGTTTATCATCAGCACAGACAAAACGCCTTCAAGACTGAGCCGCAGTTCGGTGAGTGTTTCGGTAATGAAACCCTATCTCATCAACAATAAAATTACGTCGGATATTTCCACGGCATTGGAGCAGATGCCGGGAGTTACCATCAGCGACGGGCAGGTCAACATACGCAACGGAAGCGGGTGGAGTTACGGGGCAGGAAGCCGTGTAATGGTCACCTTGGATGAATTGCCCATGATCAGTCCGGATGCGGGGCAGGTTCAATTTGGTTTTCTGCCCGTTGAAAACCTGGCTTCGGTGGAGGTGGTGAAAAGTGCGGGCAGCGTGCTGTATGGTTCCAGTGCCCTAAACGGCGTGGTAAACCTGCGCAGTGCCGAACCCGAGAAACAGGCCAACGCAAGGGTTACGGGTTTTACCGGATTTTATGATTTTCCGCGCCGCGACAGCCTGCGCTGGAATGCAAGCAGACGCGGTGTGCATGGCACGAATGGCTTTTGGTCTCAAAGGATCGGTAATACAGGCATTACTGCCCAGTGGAATGCGCTGTACGATCAGGGTTACAGAAGAAATGAATATAACCACAGGGCCAGAGTGGGATTGCGGATAAAACATACTTCCGCCAAAATACAGGGGCTTAATTATGGCGCCAATACAGGTGTTCAGCAATCCAACAGCGGTTCTTTCCTGCTTTGGGAAAGCTATGCCCGGGGTTACGAAACATTTGATTCAGGATTTAATTACAACAAGGGGTTCCGGCTTCACATAGATCCTTTTGCAGAATGGAAGCGAAAAAAAGTCACCCATAAATTTCAATCCAGATACCTGGCGCTGGAGAATGATGCTACTGCCAACAATGCAGGTTCAGACCAAAGCAACGGCAGCAGTATGCTATATGCGGAATACCGCATGAGCAGGGATTTTCAGCATTTAAGTGTAACACTAGGAGCTGCGGGCATGCTTGCCGAAACTCACTCTCCCCTGTTTGGGGGCAAACAAACTGCTGAAAACCGGGCGGCTTTCTTTCAGGCCGAATACAAACGGGGAAGGCTGCAGCTTTCCGGAGGAGGACGCTATGAGACGTATGCCATTAATGATGCCGTCTACACCAAACCGGTTTTCAGGGCGGGAGTGAATTATGCCGCAGGACGGGCCACATTTCTTCGCGCCAGTGCCGGACAGGGTTTCCGCTTCCCGAGTATGGCAGAATTGTTTGTGACCACCTCCGTAGGTCCGCTAACGGTGTATTCCAATCCCGGTTTGAGGCCTGAATCGGGCAGTAATGCTGAATTGGGATTAAAACAGGGTTATAAAATTGGCGGTTTCAAAGGGTTTGCCGATGTGAGCCTGTTTCAAATGACCCTGACCGATATGATGGAGTTTTCCTTTGGAAACTGGGACCCCAATACGGGTATAGGCCTAGGTTTCAAGAGCATCAACGTGGGTGTTGGGAAAGTGAGCGGTTTTGAATTTGAAACCATGGGCGAAGGCAAGATTGGCAATACACGCTGGCAGTTGCTGGGTGGTTACACCTACACTCAGCCCCGTGTAATCAATCCCGATTTTATTTATGCAAGAGACAGTGCCGGACTTCAGCTAAACTTTGTAAACACACGCAACGACACCAACAACCTCATGAAATACCGTTTTCAGCATTTGGTCAGGGCAGACATTCAGTGCGGATGGAAGAATCTGGAATTTGGACTCAGCTATCGTTATAACAGCCGCATGACCAATATTGACGGGGCATTTACCAAAGGCATTCTCGCATTTTTCATTACCGGTATTCAGTCTTCTATGGACCGTCTGGGTTCAGCGCACATTTTTGATGCCCGAGTGTCTTATAAGGTGAGTGACCGCTGGAAACTGAATGCACAGGTAACGAACCTTTTCAACCGCGAGTTTGTAGGCCGTCCCTGTGATCTGCGTCCGCCCCGCAGCTTTCAGCTGCAAGCCGTGTGGACCCTCCGCTGAGCAAAGCTTCCTGTTATATTTTTAAAAGCTCCCAAAAAGCGGTAATTTTGCGGCACCAAATTTAAAATCTGAAACAATGAGTACCGTAAAAGTAGCCATCAATGGCTTTGGCCGCATCGGCCGACTGGTTTTCCGCGAAATTTATAACATGCAGGGCATCGATGTGGTTGCTATCAACGACCTCACCAGCCCGCAGGTACTGGCACATTTGCTGAAATATGACAGCGCCCAGGGCCGTTTTAACGCAACGGTTTCTCATACCGAAAATAGCATCATCGTAAATGGTGAAGAAGTGAAAATCTATGCCCAGAAAGATCCGGCCCAGATTCCATGGGGTGCACATGGCGTGGATGTGGTAATCGAAAGTACCGGTTTCTTTACGGACAAGGCCAAAGCAGAAGCCCATATTACTGCAGGCGCCAAGCGTGTGGTAATTTCAGCTCCTGCCACCGGCGATCTGAAAACCGTTGTTTACAACGTAAACCACCATATTCTGGATGGCAGCGAAACCATCATCAGCGGTGCCAGTTGTACCACCAACTGCCTGGCTCCCATGGCCAAGGTACTGAATGACAATTTCACCATTCTGGCCGGCAGTATGACCACCATTCATGCCTACACCAACGATCAGAATACCCTGGATGCACCGCACCCCAAAGGTGATTTGCGCCGTGCCAGGGCTGCTGCGCAGAATATAGTGCCCAACAGCACCGGTGCTGCCAAAGCTATCGGTCTTGTATTGCCCGAACTGGCCGGCAAACTGGATGGCGGCGCACAGCGTGTTCCCACCATTACCGGTTCTGTAACCGAACTTACCGTTATCTGCGCAAAGAAAACCAGCGCTGCCGAAATCAACGCTGCGATGAAGGCGGCTGCCAACGATAGCTTTGGCTACACTGAGGAAGAGCTGGTGAGCACCGATATCATTGGCATATCCTATGGTTCATTGTTTGATGCTACGCAAACCAAAGTGGTAACTGTGGGCGACAGCCAACTGATCAAAGTGGTGAGCTGGTACGACAACGAAATGAGCTATGTGAGCCAGCTGGTGCGCACAGTTAAACATTTCGCCGGACTGATTTCTTAAGTTCAATTAAATTATATTCAAAACCCCGGGTGTCCGGGGTTTTTTTATGGATTAACCCCCACATTTGTAAATCAATGAAAAAGCTATTATCCGATACAATTTCGCCCGGCCGCTACCGCCACTACAAAGGCAAGGAATACGAGGTGCTGGCGATGGCGCTTCACAGCGAAACACTGGAAAGCTTGGTCGTGTATAAACCTTTATACGAAACTCCCGAGGTTCCGCCCGGAACACTTTGGGTGAGGCCTGCAGCCATGTTTTTGGAAACGGTGGAGACAGAGCAGGGAATTGTACAGCGATTTACCCCCGTCCCTGCCTAGTCCCTTTTCACCCAAACAGCCTTGGCTTTTCCAGAAGCAAACTGCAGTTCCACGATGTAGATTCCCGCAGCCAGCGAGCCCATGGTGTAAGGACCTGAACCTGTTTCCATTTTAACAGTTTTACCCGACAAATCCCGCAGCACCATGGTTTTGACCGGTTCTTTGGCCGAAACCATCAGTCTGTCATTGCCCGGATTGGGGTACAGCACAAATTCGATTTGCGGATTCGTACTGACTGCATTGTAAACCACCCTGAAATGGGAGCGCAATGTGTCGTTTTCGGGGAAAAGATCTGTGAAGCGCTCCAGCACTGCATCGGCGCGGAAGCTGCCCGCAATCACAAATGGAAACACTCTGGCAGAGCTGGCAGTCAATGTCGTTCCCTTGCGCAGGTTGATAAAAACTCCGGTATCCGTGAAAATGGCTGTTCCACTACTGCTGTCCAGTACACGAAAAATGGCCTTGCCACTGTAAGCGGTGGTGTCTTCACCCGCCTGTACCAGTTTTGCCTTCAGCCTTGCATTGCCGGTGGTATTGAATAAAAGCTGCCCCTGCAAAGGCATTTCGAAGGCAACCCAGGCTACATCGTGCCGCCTGACGCCGCGTATAGTGCTTATAAGGGTGTCATTAAACGGATTCTGATCATCCTTACTGCTGATTCTGACGCGCAGGGTAAAAACTCCGGAGTCGGGAAGGGTAAGGTCTTTTAAAACCACTCTTTTTTCTATTTTGGCCAAGTGTAAGGTATCAAGACGGAATGCCTGACTCACGATATTGTTGTTTTTACCCAATACCTCAACTTCCGTGCGCACAGGGCCTAAAGCCTGTTTTGCGTTAGAACCGAGCGTGGCATGCACCTCGAAAAAAGTTTCCCTGGCATATACTCTCTGATTTGTGAGCGGCGCATCAATGCTAAGCACACCGGCATCCTTACCCACCACCACCGTGAATGTGGCAAGCGCTGTATCGTTTTTACGGTTCACATCCGATGCGTAATTGGTGTAAGCAATTACATTATACGTACCGGCATTGATGGGATTCAATGTTTTAAACATATTAAAATCCAGCGCCTGACCGGTATCCAGGGTTGTTGTCTTGATATCCTGATAAACCCGCTTGCCACCAAACCACACCTGACAAACAAACGGCACCATATCGGCATTCTTTACAAAACCCAGGTTGGCAATTCTCATCACCGGAGCGAAGGGACCGGTTCCTATGAGCAGTGTATCTTTACCAGTGGGATATTTCACTGAAACAGTGCCGTAGTCATAGGGCATTCCTACAAAAAAATCCTGCACAAAACTGTCATTTGCACGCACATAATCCTGCGCAAAATAGGCCTTGAAAACAGCCCTGTATATTCCACGTTTTTGGGGAGTAAATGCGCGAGGCATACTTACGGCATAACCGTCTTTACCTCCCAGCGGATAAACAAAGGTATCGTGGAACACCGTTGGAGTGTACGCTGAACTAATCCGCACCGTAAGCCGTGTGTCACTGATGCCGAGAACCCCGTCATTGTATACCCGTGGCCTCAGCAAAATGGGCTTTGCAACAGAATAAAACACATTTTTGGCAGGCGATAAAACACTGTCAATTCCCAAATCGTATGCCTTTATAACAAACACATTCAGCTTCTGGGTATCATTAGGGAGAAACTTATCTCCCGGCATTTCTGTAGTAAATGTAAACGATAGCTTTCCCGTATCAAGGCAACGGTAGGTAGGCCATGTAACAATTCTGCTCTGAAATTTGGGCAGACTTAAGTTTGCGGTTCGGTTATAAATGATATTCGTGCCTTTTCGAATAAGGCATCTTGCAACAAAAGAAACCGTATTGTCATATCCCAGATTCTGAATGGTAGCCGTGGGCATAACAGTATCCTTAAAATAATCGTATACGGCGTTCCTGAAAGGATCAAAAACCGAAGAAACCATCACATCCTTTTTTACACCTACATAAAACCTTCGGGTTACCGTGTCGTTATCCCTGATCAAATCCCCCTTGGCCGAAACAATAATCCGCATCCGGTGCTCGCCAAAATCAAGCGGATAGAACTTTTTGGGGAAAGTATAGGTTCTGCGTCTTCCGGCAGACATCGTATCTTTCACTGATTCATTGTAGACTATTTTGCCAAAATAATCAATCACACAGCGCACAGTGAAGCTATCCTTCAGATTCCTGGCACCTATGTTGCCAATGGTACCTCTCGGAGCCATGGTATCCATGGTATACCTGTCAATGCTGTCCGAAGGAAAATCTGCCGATACGGCTACCATATCCGTATCACCCTGCAGGCGCGGTTCAATCATAAACTTGAAAGGAGCATTTGGAGCGAAATCAACCCAGTTCGTATCGCCTGTGGGAGTGGCGTAAAAAAAAGTGTTGGGCCGAACGGGATTTTCGTCCTGGTATCCAAAGGCGACATTGGCTGTACCCATTTGCCTCACCCCAACATAAAAAGTTCCGTTTACCGAAACCGGAGTTGGCAGATCTAATATGTAATTTCCTGCTACTGTAGTTAAGAGATTGCTTTGATAGAGGAGTTTGCCGGGACGGCCAAGTCTGCCGCTATTATCCCAAATCCCCAGCCTAAAGGAACGCCCGGCAACCGCAAATGCAACTGTAATCTGGTTGATAGCCTTGCTGTTATTGGAAAAAAAGCGGGCTACAAAATCGCCTGTTGCGTTGTTAAAACCAATGCCTCCGGGGCCGGGTGGCTGCGTAACATCACGGTAACTGTATATGTTCTCATTATTTAGACGGTAGCTTCGGGCGGTATTGTTCACGGTATTGTTATCTACTGTTACGGCAAAAACCGTATCCAGCCCTTTTTTGGAAGGCGACAGGCTTGGCAGATTGATAAATGCCTGATTGCCTCTGCCCAGGGAAAACAACATGCTGTCCAGGCCGTTGTTCGTGACTTTCAGATACGTCCTGATTTTTGTACCTGTCAGATTCTTCTTGCCTACATTGCGCACCAGAAGCTTTACGCTGTCCGGATTTCCCAGCGGAACCGGAAGTTTGCCAAGGGTATACAATTTTATGGCAGCCGCATCAAAATCGATACGGGGATAATTGAAAATTACCGTAGGGTGGTATTCCGAAGAGGTTCCCAAACTATCCGCCAATGGCCATCCGGTAAAGCTCTTGGTCTGGTTGGCCATGTACCCGGGAACAGAAGTTGCACCCTCAAAATACCAGTTCACCAGACCCGGCTGAACAACGCTTTGGGTGTATTCAACCAAAACAACCAGGTTGGTGCCCTTGGTAGAATCAAACATGAACTTTTGCAATAAAAACGGAAACCGGTAAAACCCGTCATTTGACCCAAGATCAAAAGCCGGCACGGCATTGTACACAAGGGTGGCAGAGGATGTTTCAGCAGAAAATGAAATTTTACCGGCACCAAAATCGCTGCGCGTGGTGTTTTTTAACCAGATTTTAAACTGTGTTCCGGTACCAATAGGCGCACCGCTGCTGCGCATAAACTCCATATTCTCAATGGTATCGGCGTGTTTTAAATTTCCGAGAACAGATGCCGGAAAAATGTAGGCAAAACGGCAGCCATGGCTGGCAGCGGTCGTGGAAATTACCATAGGACCTGCAGTCGTTCCCAGAAAATCACCCTCCCCTATTTGCACATATTGAGACAAGAGCGGACTGCATAATAAACCTATAATAGCGGCAAGCGTTTTCCTCATAGAACAAATATACCGCCTTGACCTTAAATTTTATAGAAGCTCTTAACGATAATGGTCTAAAAATGACAATAAATATCGCCATATCCCACATGAAAAATACTCCGTAACTTCGCAACGTGACCCGCGAAGAACTGGTATACCAAATCTTTTCCAAACACAGTTACCTGTGCACCGGCCTTGATACGGAAATGGGGAAATTGCCTTCGCATCTGCCCAAAAACGGCGATGCCATGGTGGAGTTTAACCGTCAGGTTATCAATGCTACATTGCCTTACAGCGTGGCATATAAAATCAATACGGCTTTTTATGAGCAATACGGAGCCCGCGGCTGGGAATGGATGGAGCAAACCCTTGATTATTTGCCATCATCCGTTTTTCGCATTGCCGACGCCAAGCGCGGCGATATCGGAAACACCAGCACCATGTATGCCAGGGCATTTTTTGAAACCCTGAATTTTGATGCCGTTACCGTAGCTCCTTACATGGGGGAAGACAGCCTGCGGCCCTTTCTGGAGTTCAAGGACAAATGGATCATTTGTCTAGCATTGACCAGCAACCCCGGCCATGCCGATTTTCAAATGAACGAATATGAAGGCAAAAAGCTGTATGAACGTGTAATAGAGACGGTTTGCAAGTGGGGAAACCCCGACAACCTGATGTTTGTGGTAGGAGCTACCCGCGCCGATTATGTCGCAGACATCCGCAAGATTATTCCCGATCATTTTCTGCTGGTGCCCGGTGTGGGTGCACAGGGCGGAAGTTTGGCCGATATCAGCCATGCGGGACTGAACCAAGATGCGGGATTGCTGGTAAACAGTTCCCGGGGTATTTTGTACGCCTCCTCCGGCGAAGATTTTGCCGAAGCCGCCGCCACCGAAGCCCGAAAACTTCAGGCTGAAATGGCAGAACACCTCATCAACCTGAAACATTGATATGGAAAACCGCATTACCCGGCTTCTGGGCATAGAATTTCCCATTATACAGGGTGGAATGATCTGGTGCAGCGGCTGGGAACTGGCCTCAGCGGTGAGCAATGCAGGAGGCTTGGGTCTGATTGGCAGCGGCAGTATGTATCCCGATGTACTGCGCCACCATATTCGTCAGTGCAAAGCCCATACAGTTAAACCTTTCGGGGTGAACGTGCCTCTGTTGTATCCCAACATTGAAGAGCACATGAATATTATTGCCGAAGAAGGCGTGAAAATTGTATTTACAAGCGCAGGAAACCCCGCCACCTGGACCCCATGGCTCAAAGAGCGCGGCATTACCGTGGTGCACGTGGTGGCCAATACAAAATTTGCCAAAAAATGCGAAGCCGTGGGAGTGGATGCCATTGTAGCCGAAGGATTTGAGGCCGGCGGGCACAACGGGCGGGAAGAAACCACAACCCTTTGTTTGATTCCCATGGTGCGCGAGGTTTGCAGCCTGCCGCTGATTGCCGCAGGTGGCATCAGCACAGGAAAAGCTATGGCCGCCGCATTTTGCCTGGGTGCAGAAGCTGTTCAGGTGGGAAGTCGTTTTGCGGCAAGCGAAGAAAGTTCCGCACACGCAAGTTTCAAACAGGCAATCCTGCATGCCGGAGACGGCGATACCCAGCTTACACTGAAAGAACTCACCCCGGTTCGTTTGCTAAAAAACAAGTTTTACAAAGATGTAATGGAAGCCTATAACAAAGATGCCTCTGCCGAAGAACTGGCTGCCCTGCTGGGCCGCGGAAGGGCTAAAAAAGGCATGTTTGAGGGCGATATGGATGAAGGAGAACTGGAGATTGGGCAGGTAAGCGCATTTATTCATCAGATTAAGCCGGCGGGTGATATTGTGCGGGAAATGATGGAGGAATACAGACAAACCCGCAGCAATTTGCCTGCTTTGTAACCCATTTTCTGTATTTTCGCACACATGCAGTGGATTTCTCAAATCCTTTTTGCCCTTTGCCTAGGAGCCGGTATCTGGTTTTTTGCAGGCAGGGTGCGTTTTATACGCCGAAACATCCTTTTGGGAAAAGACGTAGACCTCTCAGACAATCCGGCAGCACGCTGGAAACAAATGTTCTGGGTGGCCATGGGACAGAGCAAAATGGCCAAACGCCCGGTTGCTTTTGTTTTTCACCTGTTTGTGTATCTGGGCTTTGTGCTCATCAACATAGAAGTGCTGGAAATCTTGCTGGATGGGCTTTTGGGCACCCACCGCCTGTTTTCCTTTATGGGCGGACTGTACAATGCGGCCATCGGTTTTTTTGAAATTCTCGCTTTGCTGGTGCTGGTGGCCTGTGTGGTTTTCCTCGCCCGCCGTTTTGTGGTGAAAGTGCCACGCCTGAATGCGCCTGAACTCAAAGGCTGGCCGGTAAAGGACGCGACTACCATTCTCATTGTGGAAATTGTATTGATGGCTGCCCTGCTGAAAATGAACGCAGCAGACCAGATTTTACAGGCCCGTGGTGCGGAACATTATACACAGGCAGGAAGCTTTCCGGTGAGCCAGTACCTGGTTCCTATGATGGATGGCTTCAGCACGGATTTTTTGGTAATTGCTGAACGCGGCGCCTGGTGGTTCCATTTTATCGGTATTCTGTTGTTTTTGAACTATGTGCCTTACAGCAAACACTGGCATATTATCATGAGTTTCCCGAATGTGTATTACACGCCGCTGAAACCCAAAGGGGCTTTCGCCAATATGGAAAGCGTCACCACCGAGGTAAAACTGATGATGGACCCTTCTGCCACTCCGCCCGAAGGCTATGAGCCGCCCGCCGGATTCGGTGCCCGGGATGTGCAGGATTTGACCTGGAAAAACCTGATGGACGCTTACACCTGCACGGAATGCGGTCGCTGCAGCAGCGTTTGTCCCGCTAACCTTACCGGTAAAAAACTCAGTCCGCGCAAAATCATGATGGATACCCGCGACCGCCTGGAAGAAGTGGGTCGCAACCTGGATGCGGGCACTACCGATGATAAAGACCTGCACAGCTATATTTCGGCCGAAGAACTTTGGGCCTGCACCACCTGCAACGCCTGCGCAGAGGCCTGTCCGGTGAATATAAACCCGGTGGACATTATTGTGCAGATGCGCCAATATCAGGTGATGGAAAAGAGTGCCGCACCCGCCGAACTGAACAACATGTTTACCAACCTGGAAAACAACGGCGCTCCTTGGCAGATGAGCCAAATGGACAAGGCTAACTGGACCCAAAGCTGATGGAAAATTATACCGCACACCCTACTGCCGTAATTGATGACGGTTGCCAGATTGGCAAGGGCACACGCATTTGGCATTTTTCGCATATTATGCCGGGCTGTGTGATTGGCGAGAACTGCAACATCGGTCAGAATGTGGTGATCAGTCCGGAAGTGGTGCTGGGCAACAATGTGAAGATTCAGAACAATGTTAGTATTTACACCGGTGTTACCTGCGATGATGATGTGTTTCTGGGCCCTAGTTGTGTGTTTACCAATGTAACCAACCCACGCAGCGCGGTAAACCGCCGCGGACAATACGCCAAAACCCATGTGGGGAAAGGCGCCAGCATTGGTGCCAATGCCACCATTGTTTGCGGGCACGACATAGGAAAGTTTGCCTTTATCGGTGCCGGTGCGGTGGTAACCAAAAATGTACCCGATTACGCCCTGCTGGTGGGCAATCCCGCCCGGCAAACCGGCTGGATGAGCGAATACGGCCACAAGCTGCAGTTTGATGCGCAGGGTCATGCGGTTTGTCCCGAGAGCGAACAAACCTATCAACTGGAAAATGGTGTTGTAAGCCGTACCGACGCATGAAAAATATCTTGGTAACCGGCGGACTCGGATTCATTGGCTCTCACACTGTGGTAAGCCTGCAAGAAGCAGGGTTTAACCCCGTGATTCTCGATAACCTCAGCAATACCCGCGAAACTGTGCTGGACGGCCTCGAAAAGCTCATGGGGCGCAGGCCTGTGTTTTTCAAGGGCGATGTAAATGATGCCGGTATTTATGACAGAATCGTATCTGAAACCGGCGAAATAGCGGCAGTCATTCATTTTGCGGCTTTCAAGGCGGTGGGTGAAAGCGTGGAACAGCCATTAAAGTATTACCACAATAATGTGCAGGGGCTGATTACATTGCTCACTGCCATGCAAAAACATGGTATCAACAACATCGTGTTCAGCAGCAGCTGCACCGTATACGGTGAGCCTGACCAAATACCTGTAAACGAAGATTCGCCCATTAAACCTGCGGCCTCGCCGTATGGCGCTACCAAGCAGATGGGCGAAATCATTTTGCGTGATTGTGCCTGGCTGAACACACAATGCCTGCGGTATTTTAATCCCATTGGTGCGCATCCTACAGGTTTGATTGGCGAACTGCCACTGGGTGTGCCCAGCAATTTAATTCCCTATCTCACGCAATCTGTGGCGGGTTTAAGGCCGGCATTGACCGTGCATGGCGGTGATTATTCCACAACGGACGGAACCTGCATTCGGGATTACATTCATGTGTGCGATTTAGCTGATGCCCATGTGGCAGCGCTGAACAGGCTTTTGGGTAAGAGTCAAACCTCAACATTTGAGGTGTTTAACATAGGTACCGGTGACGGAAGCTCCGTTTTACAAGTGCTGAATGCCTTTGAAGCGGCAACCGGCAAAAAAGCTGACTATCAGATTGGGCCGCGCAGACCGGGTGACGTAGTGGCAGTCTGGGCCGATGCCACGCGTGCTGAAAAAGTATTGGGCTGGAAAGCCAAAAGAGGCCTGCCCGAAATGCTGCGCGATGCCTGGAACTGGCAGACCCGGCAGGTGTAAAAGCGTCCATTTTTCAGGATTCCTAAAGGAATAATTCCGGTGGCTTGTCAACACTATCCACATTAAGTTCGGGTTTTGCATTGTGAATAATGTCCGATTTTCAATGCTTTTCGGAGGTTCAAGCCTTTTTACAAGCGTTTATTTTGTGAATTAAAAAACTTTTTCCACATTTTTATCAACAGAAAACATACCGGTTGGTATATTTGTAGCCCGATATGACAAAAATCACTCGAGAAAAGATTCTTAACCGTTGTTTTGAAGCCATCTGTGAAGGTGGTTTCATTAACCTTCGCACCGATAAGGAAATCAAGCGCCTGCGCATCACTAAAGGAGCGTTTTACCATTATTTCCCTGGAAAACTTGATTTAGGCTACGCTGTCATCGATGAGATTATCATGCCCATGTACATGGAGCGCTGGGCAACGCTTGAAGAGAAAACACGTGGTGTTTCTGTAGCCTTGAATGACATCATTGAAAACATCAAAACCGGCAGCACAGATTTGTCCGTGAAACGTGGCGACGTATTAGCCAACCTAATGGTGGAAATGAGCAACGAAGACGAAACTTTCCGTCTAAAGCTGGAAGAAGTGCTGGAAGCGCAGGTTAAAATCATTCAGCGCGCCATTCTCAATGGAAAGGCAGCCGGTGAGATGAAACCCCAGATTGATGCCCGCAGCATGGCTTATAGTTTGATAGGTCAGTTGCAGGGCTGCTATGCAGTAGCCAAAACCCGCAACAGCCGCGATGTATTTACCCTGATGATGAACGCGATGCAGCGTCAGCTAAAAGAAGTTTTATTTGTAAGTGCAGCCACCGAACCTTCAGGAGGAACGGCATTTCAGCGCATGACCGCCTAATCGGAAAGTTCAGGCAGCGTAAGAAGTTAATTTTTTTTGGATTATACCCAATCCATGGCCATTACCAACCCGCCAAAGAAGGTAGGCAAGCCCAGCCAAAAGCCCTGAGGAAGGAAAATGGTCAGCAAAATCAGGGCCACTGCAGATACTGCAGTAACTGCCCAGTACAATCCGGTTTTGCGCTTAGCGTCTGTCATAACACAGCAAAGTTACAAATTCAAATTCACAGTCACAAATGCTTAGGTTTGCAACAGGTCCGCTTACAGTCTTTCCAACCTGCCTAATGATGGGCGGTAAGAAGAAAAAGTGCTGTAAAAAATACAAAACAGCCAAGCGTTGCAAGGATTGTCCGAAAAAGAGATAAGGAACAGATTAAACCTTTTACCCCCAACAACATCTAATCTCTAAACACCCTGGCTATGAAACGAAATACCCTTCTTATTATCCTATCCCTTTCAGCTGCTGTTATCATCGTGGTTTCTTCCTGCCGCAAAACCCCTTCAACAGATGACAAAAAACCCACGGCTGTTGAAAGCACGTTTAAGGGAAAAATTGACATCCATAATCCTCTGAACTATGCAACCCAGTTCATTCCGGGTTACATCACCAAATCCAATGGCATGTCCAATCCCATCAGCGACAAGGGCGCCACACTGGGCAGGGTGTTGTTTTATGACAAACAACTTTCGGTTAACAATACCATTTCCTGCGGTAGCTGCCACCGGCAGGAATTTGCCTTTAGCGACACTGCAGTAGCCAGTGCAGGGGTGAACGGAAAAACGGGCAGACACAGCATGCGGCTCATCAATGCCCGTTTTGGCCAGGAAGTGAAGTTCTTTTGGGATGAGCGCGCCAATACACTCGAGGAACAGACCACCCAACCCATTCAGGATCACGCCGAAATGGGGTACAGCGGACAAAACGGAGACCCCGGAATAGCCGATCTGATTGCCAAAATGAAAAGTATCGGATATTACAGGGAACTCTTTACATGGGTATACGGCAGCGAAGAAATTACCGAACAAAAAATACAATTGGCACTGGCACAGTTTATTCGCAGCATAGTTTCCTTCGACAGCAAATACGATGCAGGTCGTAGTCTGGTAGCCAATGATGGTGCACCTTTCCCAAATTTTACCGCGCAGGAAAACAATGGAAAAAACTTATTTCTGGCCCCACCCACATTTGACCCTATGGGCGTGCGCACCGGCGGTGGTTTAGGCTGCGGCGGTTGTCACCGTGCACCTGAATTTGATATCGACCCCAACAGCCGCAGCAACGGTATTGGCGGGAGTATCAATGGCGGTCCAGATTTTACGGTAACAAGATCCCCCTCACTCAGAGACCTTATCAATTCAAAAGGAAATATCAACGGCCCTATGATGCATACAGGCATTATCAAAGATTTGCAAGCTTCCGTTGGTCACTACGGAAATCTGATAAATGCTGCCATCAATAATCCAAACCTGGATCCCAGGCTAAAACCGGGCGGAAGAGGCCAGCAGCTAAACCTCAACGCAACTGAAGTGAATGCCGTTATCGCTTTCCTGAAAACCCTTTCCGGTACAGATGTATATACCAATGAAAAGTGGAGCAATCCGTTCTAATGGGGTGTAATACACCTTATAAAACTTACCCGGAACAATAGTTTATTCCGGTGATTTAAGAAATATTTTAGTCCGCGGACTCATAAAATCGAAGCAACTCGGTTAGGGTAGTTTATACATTTAATTCCTAAATTCGTTTTGACGGTATGCTTCTCGTCAACAAAACCACAACCAAATGAATAAACCCCAATCTCTCAACATAGATAACTATTTAACCCCGCACTACATTCACCGCAGCAACTGGCTGAGAGCGGCGGTGCTGGGCGCGAATGACGGGATTATTTCCATTTCCAGCCTGGCCATCGGTGTGGCTTCCGCAGGAACAGAAAGAGATCCCATTTTGCTGGCCACGGTGGCCGGTCTGGTGGCCGGAGCTTTGTCCATGGCAGCGGGCGAATACGTTTCGGTAAGTTCCCAAACCGATGTAGAGAAAGCCGATATCGAAAGGGAAAAACGGGAACTGGAAGAAATGCCGGAGGCAGAAATGCAGATTCTGGCGCAGATATATGAAAAACGTGGACTTTCGAGTGAAACAGCCCAACAAGTTGCCAAAGAACTTACAGAGGCAGATGCGCTGGGAGCACACATGCGCGATGAACTGGGCCTTAATGAGGTGAGCCAGGCCAAGCCCATTCAGGCAGCCTTGGCCTCGGGACTGGCATTCTCTGCAGGCGGAATTTTACCGCTGCTGGTAACCTTTCTGGCGCCCGTAAAAGGCATGGAATATTTCCTGTATGGATTTACCATTGTTTCGCTGATTGTACTGGGCACAGTTTCAGCTAAAGCCGGAGGCTCAAGCGTGGCAAAAGCCATCGCCAGAATCGTTATCTGGGGAACGCTGGCCATGGGAATTTCGGGGCTGGTGGGGTATTTGTTTGGGGTGAATGTGTAAGTTAATCACCCGGCATACTCATTTGGATGAAAGATTGTATTATTGAATAATTAAAAATAAACAAATATGAAAAGGCTAAAATTTACCCGGGATGAGGGCAGTGCTTTTTATAAGGAATTAACAGAAAATATAGAAAAATATTTTACAGAAAAAGGAATTGAAAAAACAGGCAATTCCACTATGCTTTTTAAAATATTTCTCTATTTTGGTCTGGATATTTTATTCTATATTTTGATGATGAAAAGCTCCACCCCGGCGGAGTTTTATGCTTATTATCTTCTGATGGGCCTGTCTGTATTGCTCACCGCTTTCAACATCTCACACGATGCTGCACACGGGGTGGCCGTAAAAAGCAAGTTCTGGAATAAGGTACTGTTTTCACTCAGCTTCAACTTGCAAGGTAACAATGCCTATGTATGGGGTAAAAACCATAACGAATCGCACCACTTATACACCAATATTGAAGGCAGTGATATTGATGTACTGAACAATCCGCTGTTTAGAATGACTGCAACCCAGCCCGCAAAATGGTTTCACCGCTATCAGTATATATATGCGCCTGTGCTGTATTTGTTTTATTCACTAAACTGGTTTTTTATGCGCGACACCCTCATGCTATTCAATTACAGCAGCCGCACCATCAGCATAAAAATTCCATTGAATGAAATTATTAAACTGATTTTTTTTAAATTTTTTTATATCGCCTATATGATTGTTTTACCCGCTATATTGTTGCCTTTTGGCTGGGGTGTGGTTTTGTGGGCATTTTTGCTGAATCATTTCATGGTTTCAATTATTTTTATTGGTGTTTTGGGTGTTTCTCATCTATCCGATTATGTAGCGCATCCTACACCCGATGAGAACCGTAAATTGTCAATGAGCTGGCCAAAACTACAAATGTGCACATCGGTGGATTACAATCCTGCAAGCGTGTTTTTTAACTGGACACTGGGTGGTTTTAATGCACATGCGCTTCACCATTTACTGCCTAATATTTCGCACGTACATTACCTCGATATTCTACCCATTTTCAGGGATACGGCTAAAAAACACGGAATAAAATACATGGAAATGCCTTATGCTGCCTCACTGGCATCACATTTTCGTTTTTTGAAACAGATGGGCGCTGAAACAAATTATTCTCCAAAACCCTATGAGGGATAAACACATTCAAATACCCGCAGATGCTGAGCTTCTGAAATTACTGAACCGCAAGGTTGGTGAGGAACTTAATTTGGGTAAAAACCGGGTACAAATTCTGCTTTGGATAAAATTTATTTTTTATTTCGGCACATCGGTTTTTTTGTACTATTCATTATACCACATAACTAACCCGGTTTATTTTATACTTTGTTTTATTGCCTACGGTTTTATTTCCTTATTATTTGCCTTCAATTTTGCGCATGATTTTTCACACAATGCCATTTTTAAAAGCAAGTGGCTTAACAATCTGTCCTATTCCATCATCTATACTTTAAAAGGGGCTCATGCCGAGGCATGGAAAAAAAGGCATATTCATTCACACCATTACGCACCCAATGTGGAGGCATATGATTCTGATTTAAAAATTGCAAAATTTATCCGAGTTACGCCCGGCAGTGAACAAAAATGGTATCACCGTTTTCAGCATATTTATGCGCCTTTTGCATACACCACCTATTCCCTTTTCTGGGTATTTATAAAGGATTTTATCATATTATATTCTGATGATGAGTTCACAGAAAAAGAAGAAAAAGGATTTACGTATCACCTCTCTTTTTGGATACAAAAATTAGTATATATATGTTATTTGCTGGTTTTTCCTGTTTTGTTTTCTGCAATGAACTGGCCTTGGGTAATTGCAGGATTTTTATGCATGCATCTGGCTCAGTCCCTGTTTTTGTTGTTTACTTTTTTTATGACGCACCATGTAGAATCCACCGCCTATCCCACCACCGATGAACAGGGTTACATCAACACATCCTGGGTATTGAATCAGATTCGCAGCTCCAACGACATGCACCCGTTCAGCCCCATTGCCAATTTTATTTTAGGCGGATTTAACAACCATATTGCACACCATTTATTTCCACACTATCATCACATATACTATCCGACAATCAATAAAATTATTTACCGCGTTTTGCGCGAACACAACATAGAACCAAACCAAACCAGCTACTGGGGCGGAATTGTTTCGCATTTGCGCCTGCTAAGGCACATGGGCGGTGATTGAGCTATGCTTTTGCTACCTTTTTAGCACCTTAAATGCCATATTCCTTCCATGCCCCTGCATGATGGCGAGGTTAATCCATCTGAGGGCGAATTTTTCCAGCAGTTCTACTGTATCGAATTGGCCAATATTCATACAAAATAAACTCTTGCTGTTGCCTGAAAATCCATAAGACCATTAAACCTGAATAGGACTATCACATCTAATTCAGTAACATTGTAACGTGAAACACCTGATTATTGGCTTATTCCTATTGTTCGGCGCTACTGCCGCATGCAAGAAAAAACATCACCATACCGACCCCGTCATCAACGACAGCGCCTATCAAATTACCAAAACCATTATTGGCGACAGCCTTTCCGTGGAGGTGGTGATAGACAAACCCAAAGGCACTTCCTTTGACGTGCTGATGGTGTTTCACGGCACCGTAAGCTATGACAGTTTGATATTGGATGCTGCCTATAATACCCTTGACGGCTTCAAACTCATACTGGACCGCAAGGACATGATGATCGTGAGTGTGGCCTACCCTGAAGAGAATTTGCTGTTTGGCGACAATGTAAAACATGCCGAAGCCGCGTTGCTCTGGGTTAAAAACAAAGCCGCTGCAGAACTGGGTATTCAAATAAAAAAAGTTTTTCTCGCAGGCCATTCGCAGGGCGGCTATGTGGTCACCCGCTTGAATACGATGCACGAAACCAATGGTGTCATTGCCAATGCTCCTGGTCCGCTGAACCTGGTATTTCGCTGCCAGCTGGAGGAAGAAGGAAAAATTGCTGCCGGTGCGGTCTGCAATCTGCTGAAAACCAAATACGGCACCACCACCGTCAATCCGGCTGCCTACCAGGCGCGATCATTGCTGAAATTCACCACCGGATTTAAATCGGATATTCTGTTTGTGCAGGGGCTGGATGACACGCCCATTCAAATGACTTCATGGCCATTGTTTAAGCAAAAAGTAACAGAATGCACCGACTGCAAACAAGTGAAGGTGCATGAGGTTGCCGGTTTTGGGCATCAGTCGCTGTTTGAAAACGCGGGTGCCAAGGCGGAATTTAATAAATTTATCGCGGAGCGGTAACATTCCTTACAGCACAAATACGCCATTCCAAACCAAGGATTTACTGCCATTTTCGGAGGCTGTTTCCTCCGTTATAGCCACAAAATACGCACCGTTAAAATTTCACTAACTTTGCAGTTCTATGTCAGGCCTGCAGCTATACAACACCTTCGCACGTAAAACAGAAACATTTACCCCGATTCACAAACAGCATGTAGGCCTGTATGTGTGTGGTCCTACCGTGTATGGCCCCCCGCACATGGGACATGTACGTGGTCCGGTGGTTTTTGATGTATTGCGCCGCTACCTGGAGTTTCTGGGCTACAAAGTTCGTCACGTGCGCAACATCACCGATGTGGGCCACCTGGTAGGCGATGGTGATGAAGGTGAAGATAAACTGAGCAAACAGGCCCGGCTGGAACAAACCGAGCCCATGGAGATAGCACAGGCCTATACCGTGGCCTACAATGAAATGTGCCGGATCATGAATGTGCTGCCGCCCAACATAGAACCCCGTGCCAGCGGCCATATCATTGAGCAGATCGAAATGATTCAGTCCATCATACAGGCCGGACTTGCCTATGAAGTCAACGGCAGCGTGTATTTTGATGTGCTGGCATACGCAAAAAGCAACGATTACGGCAAGCTCAGCGGACGCATTCTGGAAGATTTGATTGCGGGAGCAGGCAATGAAGCGCGGGAACTCGAGGGACAGGAAGAAAAGCGAAACCCAAACGATTTCGCCCTTTGGAAAAAAGCCGCACCCGAACATATCATGCAGTGGAGCAGCCCCTGGGGTAAAGGATATCCCGGCTGGCACATCGAATGTTCAGCCATGAGCCGAAAATACCTGGGAGATGTATTTGATATTCACGGTGGTGGCATGGACCTGCTTTTCCCGCACCATGAAAGCGAAATCGCGCAGAGCACGGCCTGCACAGGCCATAACCCTGCAAGGTTTTGGGTGCACCACAACATGATTACCATTAATGGGCAAAAAATGGCCAAAAGCCTGAACAACGGCATCCTCGCCGATGAATTGTTCACCGGCAAGCATCCCCTGCTGGCCCAGGCCTACAGCCCCATGACCATTCGCTTTTTTATTCTGCAGGCACACTACCGCGGCACTCTCGATTTCAGCAACGAGGCGCTGCAGGCAGCAGAAAAAGGTTTGCAGCGATTGTGGAACGCCGCTGAAACCGCGGGCAAACTGCCGGTTTCGGATGTTTCTGAATACAACATTGCCGATATTGAAGATGCGTGCCGCAAAAGCATGAACGATGACCTCAATACACCACAGGTGATTGCACACCTTTTTGAGGCCGTAAGAATCTGCAATTCGGTGGCCGATGGCAAAATGAAACTGGATCAAGGCAATGTTGATTCACTGAACACGCTGTTCAGCACCTGGCTATCACGCATATTGGGCATACAGCCCGAAAAAGAAACCAACGATGCCGCCCTGGACGGGGTGATGCAAATGTTGCTGGAAATGCGTGCCCAGGCCAAAGCAGATAAAAACTATGCCCTGAGCGATGAAATACGCAACAAGCTTACCGCGCTGGGTTTTTCAATTAAGGACGGCAAAGAGGGCAGCAGCTGGAGTTTGTAATATCCCATGAAACTGAGTATTGATTTACAGTGTGCATCGCCCAAAGCCTGGGCAGATGCTGTAATGGCTGATTTTGATACCTTCCTGCAGGACCATGCTGATTGCGAACGCAAAGCCAATGGCATGATGATGAGCATGGTGGCAAAATATCCCGACAGGGTTGAGATTATACCGCTGCTGATTGAAACGGCACTCGAAGAACTGGAACATTTCCGCGATGTATATGATCTGATGCAAAGCCGCGGACTGAAACTGGAGAATCCGTTTGAAGAAGACCCCTACATCAAAGGGCTGATGAACTTTGTCCGCCCGGGCAGAGACGAACGCTTTCTGGACAGGCTGCTGCTGGCATCATTGTTTGAAACCCGCGGAGCAGAACGTTTCAAGCTCATCTGGGAGCGTCTTCCGGACGGAGATCCTAAAAAATTCTATCACCGCCTATGGGCCTGCGAAGCCAAACACGCGCACATTTTTGTGAAAATGGCACTGCATTATTTTGATGAAAAAACAGTGTATGACCGACTGCAGGCTTTTGCCGCAGAGGAAGCGCGTATTGTCATGAACATGCCCATCAGGGCTGCGCTGCATTGATAGGATTGGGCTAAACTCAGGCGGGTTTTCTTGGCCCATTCTACCCTCTTTGTGCTTTTTACGCCGTAAAATAGTACAAGGCAATGTGTGAATCCGTAACCACATCCGATGAAATATGGTCTACATCTGTCAGTCGGGTAGCATCAAAATGATATCCCATGTAAGTCAGTGCGGTAGCCTCATCCCACAGGGCCTGCGTAATTTCAGGGCTGTGCATGCGGTCGCCGGTCAGTAAATGTATCATGAACGTATGATCGGAATTGTCTTCAATGCCATAGGTTAGCCAAAGCTTTATTCCCTGGTATTTGTTTTCCTGTTCAGCATGCTCTTTCCACAAAAGGGCCAGCGCAACAGCGGAACTTCTTGCTTCTTCCCAGGGGAAACTATCGGTGTGGTACTGGCAAATTTCCTTGGTGTTCATATTTGCCACTGTGTAATCTATGATTTTGTATTGATGCTCCATGTTGTTTACTTACTAATCCAATTTTAAATAAATCCTTGCTTATCCAAAAATGCGCTGTGTATTAAACTCAGAATGGTGTTATTTCAAGCAACCCCGGTTAATACTTTGTAACAAATTAACATATCCATCTATTATAACTTCCAGGCTGTCTGAAATATAATTTTCCAGAACCTCTCTTGTCTCTTTATCTGAATTGTTTAATTCCATAATGCGATCTTTAATTTTTATAGCCAATACATTGCTCATGTCAATGTGTAAAGCGGCTTCTCCCGCATTGAGAAAAGGGATATGTTTCTGCTGTTTTTCCATATTACAAAAATTACGGAAATAAATTTAACCTGCAAATAACCCAATAAATAATTTATGGAGAAAAACGCCTTAAAATTCACAAAAAACCGCGCTGCTCCGAATTGTTGGTATTTATGCCGTGATTACAGCCAGCCGAGACCAACAAACCCGAACAGGAATGGCTCGCTGCGCTCGCCGGACCTTGGGGGAAGTAGGGATAAGTCGCGACTTGTCCCTACCCGTTTTTTTATGCGCCTTTAGGCCGTTGTAGCAGCAGAAACACGCATTGTCATAAACATGCCAATCAGGGCTTCGCTGCAGTGAGGTTTTGTAAAAATATACTAAGACAAAAGGCAAATTGTAGTCTTTGGATAATTGTTGAAAAAGAAATTTCACCTCTATCTATAGGTGAAATTTCTTTCAGTTACAGTATAATTAGTCGGCAACATTAAATTTCTTGAGTCTTCATTGCTATTATAAGATTCTATTTTTTTTATCCAATTTCCCTTCTTATCATAGATATAAACTGTTTTACTTACTGAATTCAATACTTTTTGATTAGTGTTCTCCTCTTTGTTGTAATCATAGTGACTTACCAACTTTTCCGTAATATTATTATTATCATATTTGTATGTTTCTTTTAGATAAGCGTTCTCTTTTTCGATGATACGACCTCTTTCATCATAGCTTACTGCTTCAATTAGTTTATCAGTCCCATCAGTACTATGCTCCTCTTTTTCATAACTCCCTTTCATATCTGTATATTTATAGGTAATTGTTTTATTCCATGCACTGTAATTTGGATAAACAACTAACTCCTTAATTATTCTTCCCTGCAGATCGTAATAAATTGTAGTACTTGAATTGAACTCAGAACTATTACTATATGAATTAATTGTCTTAATTAATTGATTATTTGAATTATAAAAATAACTAGTTTTCTTGTCAGGCTGGTCATTTTTATCATATACTATCTTTAATGTTATGTTATTTTGCTTGTTGTAAGCGTTTTTTTCACGAGAAAAATAATTTTTATTATAGTATATTTCTTCTGTAACATTTCCTTCTTTATCGTATTTACACTCTCTTTCTCTTTCAACATTCCCATCCTCACCGTACACTACATAATTTAAAAGTTTGTTTTTAAGATTATACCGGGCTACCTCCCTTTCTGCTAAAGTATCATTCTTTATTACATTTAACTCTACTATATTGCCCATCAAATCATACTTGTAAAAAGAATTTTTTGTAGTTTTAATACCATATCTATCTCTATATTGAAAAATATTAATAACCCTATTCATTGAATCATATAATATTTTAGTATAGCCCTGCTTTATACTGTCATTATTTGTTTTAACACCCAAAACACTATCTATTTTATTTTTCTCATTAAAATAGCATATACTTTTATTTAATTTATTATCTTTTTTAATGAAATTTCCAAATTTGCTAATGGCATCATATTTAATAGATTCATATGAGAGAACATTTCCAGATATTATACCATCAATGGGATTATTGGGGTCCGATATTTGACCATATACGGTTTGACCAATGCATACAACAAATAATAATTTTGTTAGCATTGGATTAAAAACCCCCCGAATAGCTGCTTTTAACATTAAACAAAATTAAATCATTTTTAAAAAATAAGCATTGTTGTTGTCAATTGTTTTAAAATCTGACTCACTTGTTGTCATACTTTCGTGCCGTTCATCCTTTTTCCTTTTGTTGGTCTTTGCGCCGGGATTACAGCCAGGCGAGACCAACAAAGCCAAACAGGAATGGCTCGCTTCGCTCGCCGGACCTTAAGGGGAGGGCTTAACAAAGCCAAAAAATCCTCGCTACGCTCGTTTTTTTATGCGCCTTCAGTCTGCCTGTGCAAGCACGGCATCCTCTCGGCGCATAAAAAAACCCACCTTGTCA
>CANHQZ010000009.1 GCA_947463125.1 Flavobacteriales bacterium
GATGGCATTGATGCGGCCGGTAAATCTTTGCTGGAAAAGGCCGGTTTTATCATTGATACACAAAAAATACCGCAGGCCGACCTGGCAGCTAATATCATGAATTATGATATTCTGATTGTTCGCAGCGCTACCAAGGTTACAGCCGATATCATGAACGCCGGAAACCTGAAACTGATTGCAAGGGCAGGTGTGGGGCTTGATAACATTGATATCAAGCATGCAGGCATTAAAAACATACCTGTGGTAAACACCCCCAATGCGAGTAGCAGATCAGTAGCAGAACTTGTTTTTGCCCACATTTTCTCGTGTTACCGCTACCTGTACCATACCAACCGCGAAATGCCAACCAACGGCAAGAAGGATTTTAACGACCTGAAAAAGCTTGCCGGTAAAGGTTTTGAGGTTCAGGATAAGAAAATAGGAATCATCGGTTTTGGAAGAATAGGACAGGAGGTAGCCAGAATGGCTGTGGGTCTGGGAATGGAGGTGCTTGCAAGCGATTACAAAAAAAGAGAAATCGAACTGACATTGTCTTTTCACCGAAAGTATGCTTTCAACAATTTCAAAATCACCATTCCCGGCATGAGCATGGAAGATGTATTGAAAAACAGCGACATTATTACTGTGCATACCCCGGGAAGTGAGGAAGTTATTGGAGCAAAGGAACTGTCTCTGATGAAGGATGGGGCTGTACTGATTAATTGTGCAAGAGGCGGAGTAGTAAATGAGATCGAACTAAAAAATGCTGTACAGTCGGGAAAAATAGCCTTTGCCGGTGTGGATGTTTTTGAACAGGAACCACCCGTAAATGATGATATGCTTCATATGGCCAATACCTCTCTGTCTCCGCACATTGGCGCAAGCACAGCAGAAGCCCAGGAACGCGTTGGAATTGAATTGGCTGAACGTATCATTCAGTTTTTTAATACCAAAAGGTGATTCATATAAAGCCTTTCGCCGCCCTCAGACCTGCAGCAGCCCATGTGGATCAGGTGGTTTGCGGCAAACATGGCAGCAGGCTGCACTTTGGCAATGTTATAAGGTCACTGGTGGGAATTACCTTGCAAAACCATAGTGAAGAAGATTACAGCGATGCACTTCACTATTTCGAAAAACTGCAATCAGGCAAGGTATTGGTAAGAGAGGCTTGTGAGGGAATTTATATTTATAAACAGACGCATCCCGACGGTAAAGAATTTCATGGAATAGTAGCCTGCCTGGCTTACGAGGATTATGTAAACGGAGATATCTGTAAACACGAAAACACCCTTACATCAAAAGAAACGCTGATGGTTAAACATATTGAAGCCATCCGCAAGGTGGGAGAGCCGGTGTTGCTCGCCAATCCCAACGATGAATTCATGAACGATTGGATTCAGCAACATGAAAATGCCGATATTATTTTTGAATTCAAAGATAGCAGCGGAAAACACCATGAAATATGGTTTGTAAATGAACCCGAGGCAATAGATAATTTACAAATCAGCTTTCTGAAAACTCCCCGGCTTTATATTGCTGACGGACACCATCGAATCGCTTCAGTGGCATCATATCTCAATCTCCATTCGCAAAAGGCTGAGAATGGCGGTATCATGGCCTACATTCTTCCGGAGTCTGCACTTCAGATTAAGCCCTTTCACAGGCTGCTGAAGCACACAGACAGAGAGGAATGGCTCGACATGATTCACAATGCATCTGAAGATTTTTATGTGGATTTACTCGGTAAGCCTGAAAGACCCGAAAAGAAAGGAGATATTGTTGCACTCACACCCATGGGCTGGTACCGACTTCGGCTTAAGCCGGGCCATACCCGCCCAAATCCATCAGAAAACCTGGATGTTTTCAGGCTGGAGGAGTATGTGTTTAAAAAGTTCTTTCATATCAAGGATTCTAAAAACGACAGCCGCCTGGAATTTGTGCGTGGTGATGAAGATTTAAATACGCTTCATCAATGGAAAAACAGGGGTGAAATTGATGGTGCTTTTGTTTTGTATCCCAATACCATTAAAGAAATCAAAGATGTGGCGGATGCCTGTGAAACCATGCCACCTAAAAGCACCTGGATAGAACCCAAAATTCCGGCCGGAATGCTAATTAATGTATTTGATTGATTTATAGAGCTTTAAATTATTTTAATTAAATAATTAGTTTAATTAAAACATACTCAGTTGCCTGTCTTGTTTTTTGATTCCAAAGACTTCCTGAAAAAGAATCTGAAATTCTTGAATAGCGCCATTTTTGAGACTGTAAATCGTGCTGGTTTTAAATCCTTTACTCTCCAAAAAACCTGCACTTACCAGAGCATACAAATGCTGCGAGACAGTGCTTTGTGTAAATGGCAACTGAGCAACCAGCTCCTTGCATGTCTGGTTCTTGTTTGATTGCAGTGACAACAGTATAAGTATGCGTGCAGGGTGACCTAGTGCCTTTGCTTTATTGCTGTATTCCTCAGCTTTGGAATCAAATTTAGGTTTGCTTTTTCTTGCCATTTTGTTAAACGCAAAATTACAATGAAATCAAATAAAATAAAACTGTTTAATGGTCTCGTTTATGTTTCCAGCGACGGTGACTCCACAGCCAGAATTCAGGCTGACTTAGAATATCTTCCTCAGTAGCCCTGGCAAGCATTTCTGTAATTTCACCCTCTTTGGTTTCTGCAGGCTTTTCACAAAGCAGACGGGTGTGAACTTCGTAATAGCCACGCCTGATTTTTCTGATTTGCATGTACCACACTTCAAAATTGGTCTTTCGGGCTATCTTTTCGGTGCCCTTCATAAATGCAGTGTCCTGATTTAAAAACTTTGTCCAGTAGGCATTCTTGCCATTGGATGGGTTCTGGTCTCCCATAAAAGCAGTGGCTGTTACCAAATCCGTTTGCGAAGCCAAAACCCTTAAGGTTTGTTCCATGGGAATGAGCATTGTTCCAAATTTAGTCCTGATTCCCAGCATTAACTTTTCAAAGAATGGATTTTTGAGCTGCTTGTATATAGACTGGGCTTTTTGTTTTGCATGCAGCTGAGCAGACATACATACCCACTCCCAGTTGCTGGTATGGCTCATAATGATAATGCTGTTTCGCTTGTCTTCAAATGCTTTATCGTAAAAACCCTGTGAAACATTCTTCATTCTGGCCTTCAGTTCTTTCCCACTCAGACTCATCCCTTTGAATGTCTCCAGTATTAAATCGGCTAAATGACGATAAAATTTTCTTTCAATATCCCTGCACCAGCTCTCCGCTTTTTCCGGAAAAGCATTTTGAAGGTTGTTCCTTACTACTTTTTTCCGGTAACCGGCCACATGGTACAAGATAAAATAAAGGACATTCGAGAATCCATATAAAATGGGGAAGGGCAACAATGAAATGCCTTTCAGCAGAGGATATAGAAAAATTCGGTAAGCCAAAAACCGGAAATTATGTGAAATATCTGAAATCCTGACCTGCTTTCAGGGTAAGCAGTGTTTCGTACATAAGATTAATGCAGCTTTCAATATCATCTTCATGCACCATTTCCACGGTGGTATGCATATATTTAAGGGGCAAAGAGATGAGGGCTGAGGCCACACCGTGCGCACTGTAAGCAAAACTATCGGTGTCGGTGCCTGTGCTTCTGCTTACCGCATTGCGCTGAATATCAATTTTCTTCTTTTTGGCAGTCTGAATCATCAGTTGCAGTAGGTTGTTTTGAACAGCGGGGCCGTAAGTAACCACAGCGCCTTTTCCACACTTGCATTCTCCCTGCTTTTTCTTGTTGTAGAGGGGAGAAGCAGTATCATGGGTCACATCGGTACAAATAGCCACATCCGGCTGTAAACGACGGCTGATCATTTCTGCGCCCCGCAATCCTATTTCTTCCTGAACACTGTTTACTACGTAAAGGGTGTACGGCAATTTCTTTTTATTATCCTTCAGTTTTTTAACTACTTCAGCAATGATAAAACCACCCATTCTGTTATCGAGAGCCCTGCCCACAATGTATTTTTCATTCAGCCACATGCAATCGGCTTCAAAAACAGCCACTGCACCGACGTGTATACCCAAAGCTTCCACTTCTTTTTTGCTGTTGCATCCCACATCAATGAAAACACTGTCCTGCTTTGCTTCAGGATCTTTTCCCTCTCTTACATGAATAGCAGGCCAGCCAAAAATTCCCTTTACAATATTGCCGTTTTCGCAATAAATATGGCAGCGCATGCTGGGTGCAATCTGAAAGTCGCTTCCGCCATTCCTGATAACATAGATGTACCCATCTTCGGTTATGTAATTCACAAACCAGGAAATTTCATCGGCATGCGCCTCAATTACTACTTTATAGGGTTGACCTGGGTTAATAACCCCAACGGCGGTGCCGTAGGTATCCACAATGGTTTCATCTATTTCAGATTTGATGTAATCCAACCAAATTTTTTGTCCGGAACTCTCAAAACCGGTGGGAGATACATTATTCAGGTATTTTTCTAGGAATTTTTTGGCCTCTTTTCGCATGTCACGAAACTACAAAAAAATATGGAGTGAAAGTTACAGACTGCCGGTAAAATATTGTTTTAATGCCTTTCTGTTGGTTGTTTCCTCCATTCCTTCAATACATTCTCAGCATTCGTCTGTAACATGCCATAAACAAAAAACCCGAACTGTTGTCCGGGTTTTGGTGAGAGCTGAGGGGTTCGAACCCCCGACACTCCCGACTTGTCAGTCGGGATGCTCTGAACCCTTGCCCAGCAAAGCCTCTATTCGTTTTTTACTTTTCCATTTCTTGACTTCCCGCTCTCTGCTGTATGCCTCCACTTTTGTCGCAAATGTTTCACTGTATACCAACAGCCAGTCCTTGGCTTTTGCTGTGTAGCCTTGATGATTGCTAAGGTGTTTTGCAAGACGTTCTTCCATGGAATCGCAGGTGTGACCAACGTAATACTTATCCAGGGTTTTTGAATACAAAATGTAAAAACAACATGCCATAAACAAAAAACCCGAACATTTGTCCGGGTTTTGGTGGGAGCTGAGGGGTTCGAACCCCCGACCCTCTGCTTGTAAGGCAGATGCTCTGAACCAGCTGAGCTAAGCTCCCATATTTTGGGACTGCAAATATAGTACTTTTTTGTTACTCGCCAACATGTCCACAGATTTTTTTCAGTCAAAAATGAATCCGTTCGCCATAGCAAAGAACTACACAAGCACAAGTATCTGATTTCAAATCAACAGGGGTTCTTTGTTGTTAATCAACCCCTTTAGATTTCTTAGAAAGATAGAAGTGACTTCGTTTAACGTATTAGGTTTATGGAGCCGGTAACCCTTTTCTCGGTATCGGTTTCCTTATCAAAGCAGCGCAATGTATAAAAATAGGTGCCTTCGGGAAGTGGATTTCCCTTGTTCATTACCTTGCCGTTCCAGTGATCTTCGGAAGGGAGCCCGTAGCTTGCCACCCGCACTCCCCAGCGCGAGTAAATTTCTACATCAATGGTATCCCAGCCTTTGAAGTAAATTTTCCAGGCGTCATTTTTTTCGTTTTCATCCGGCGTGAACACATTCGCCAGGCGCAAATCTCGCTCATCGCAATTTTTAAACCTTACATCAATGGTGTCCTTCACCTCACAGCCATTGGTATCGCGTATGGTAAGCACCGCTTTTCTGTTGGCCAAAATAGTTTGCAAAACAGATTTCGATCCGTTTTCCCACGTGTAGTCAATCTGATCTATGACAGGCAATTGTATTCTGAAAACACTGCCAATGCACGGCTGTGTGTCTCTGGGAAGAAAGAAATCAGGCACTCCGGTAACCCATACCGTGCGTTCAACTGTATCTGCCGGACAGGCATTCCCTGTGGTATTCACCATTTTTACTTTGTGAAACCCGTTTTTGCCAAATGACCTATTGACCGGATTACCGGTAACACTGCTGCCATCTTCAAAAAGCCAGATTAAATTGTTTAAATTATTCCCGGTCGCTTTAATCAAAGCTTGCTGACTGCCTCGGCAAAGAGGAGAGGGGCTGATGCTGAAATCACCACGATTGTTTGTCAACGCAGCACCCAGGCAGGTAGAAAATGCCTCAAAATCTGCAAGGCTGTGCTGGTATACGATCATTCCACTGTCGCTTTCCAAAACACCTGCATTCAACGTGGCCGCCGGAACTTCAAACCAGCTCCACAGATATTTTTTTCCCGAACCCAGCGTGACAAATGTCCAGGGAGCATTCATGGTCAGCGGCTTTCTGTTCAGGGTGATTTTTGGTACGGCAGGGCTGGTTGTAACTATGCTAATAAAGTGATTGTATCTAACATCGCCATCCATGGCAAATGCGATCTTTTTAGCTTTACAGGCAAGCTCTACAGGTGCTATGTTTAAAATAGATGCATCGCCTTTGTTTGTAATGCTGCCATTGCAACCGCTGCTATTGGTGGCCTGCAGGCAAGAAATAGGTTTATCTGCATAAACAACAGTGGCGGCGTTGCTTATGATGCGGGTTCGGTATACACCTCCGCGGTTAAGCAAAACGTTGCCTGCAGGAAACTTTACTGTGGTATTGTCCTCCGATGCTACCACACTTATTTGGAAACGGTCATTCTTCTGAACCGGCGGAACCACAAAATCAGTACCCCAGTATACCGTTGGCCAGGCCTGCTCATATAAATGGTCATAGGTAATGCAGCTGCTGCTGTAGCCGATACGGGCACTTTTCACACCCTGAAAAACCGCCAGCCGTTTACAACCCTGCGTAACTTTAATGATGGTTCCACTCAGGTTTTGGGTATCAAGGGCCTGTAACAAGTATACCTGTCCTCGTTGTAAACTAAGGTTGAGCACACTGCCCTGGCCTTGTCCGGTAAACAAATCCGCAGATAAGCTTACCGAAACTTTCGTAATCCCCGTATCAATCGCCATAATGGCTACCTGCGACTCCTTATCACGGTGGCCACTCCATATATTGACGATGTATTCCTGTGCATTTTTCAGGTTTTCTGATGGCAAAACAGCCGTAACCTCACGGCTCTCCATGAGTATATTGGCTGCAAACACCTGCACCTCGCGCTTTGAACGCAACACCACACCGGTTCCCTGAGGGCCAAAAGCAAGAACGCTGTAAGCCATATTCACGGGAATCAATATAGGATTCCAGATGCCGGGCTTTACCACGGCAGGGGCTATGGAAAAATTGGTTTGCGGATTGAAAATACTAATAGTATCTACTGTTTCAGGTACAACGTATACGAGCAGATTATTGGGACTATAAAGATTCTGTGTGTAGGTAAACCAGAACTCTCTACCGTAAAAGCCTTTGTATGACTGGGAGCGAATATCCTGCAGCATCAGCAACATGCCGACAAAGAACAAGTACTTTTTCACTCCTTTCATTTTTGCAAATTTAGTATTAATTCAAATTAAAACAGGTGCGCACTGACCATGATTGGTTTCTATTTACCGAAGAGTTGACAGGGTTTGGTCTAATTGGCATGATTATTTCTGCGGGTGTGATTATATTTGTAATCTTAATCATTTATGAAAAAGACGCTTTTTGTCCTCGCTACGTTGTTTAGCGGAATCATGGCCGTTCAGGCCCAGGCCCAGCTGATTGAAAAAGTAGAAGCACAGCCCGGCAAACTCATCATTCCTTATGAGAAGTACCAGTTGCCCAATGGGCTAACCCTCATTGTAAGTGAAGACCACAGTGATCCTGTAACTCACATGAACGTTACATATCATGTTGGGTCTGCACGTGAGTTGCCCGGAAAATCCGGTTTTGCGCATTTTTTCGAGCATATGCTTTTTCAGGGATCCAAACATGTAGCCGATGAAGAACATTTTAAGCTGATTCGCCAGTATGGTGGTGATGTAAACGGAAACACTACCCGTGACAGAACTGTATATATTGAAACTTTCCCTTCCAACTTTACCGAAACTGCTTTGTGGATGGAAGCGGATCGTATGGGTGTTTTTCTGGAAGCGTTTACCCAGAAAAAATTCGAAATACAGCGCAGCACGGTTAAAAATGAAAAAGACCAGCGCTACAATGTGCCTTATGGTTTTCTCATGGAGGTAAAAGATCAGAATCTTTATCCTGAAGAACATCCTTACAGCTGGAGTACTATTGGCTATGTAGATGATTTGAACCGTGCCGATAGCAGCGATTTGAGAAATTTCTTCCTGCGCTGGTATGGCCCTAACAACGCCTGCGTAATCGTAGTTGGAGATGTAAATACAGCTGATGTTGTAAAATGGACAGAAAAGTACTTTGGCAGCATTCAGCGTGGTCCGGAAGTGAAGAAAAAGCGGGTTCCGCCTGTAGTATTGACAGAAAATAAGGTAAAAGGCTACCCTGATCCCAACGCATCTTTACCGCTGGTTTACACTACATTTCCTGCGGCTCCCGTTGGTCACCCCGATGAAGCTCCACTGGATGTGCTGGCATATTTGATGGGCGGCACCCGAAATTCATCTATGTACAAACGCTTTGTAGAGAATGAATCCGCCCTGCAGGCGAGCTCAAACAACAACCCTATGAGCACGATTAACCATGAGCTTGCGGGTGAATTTTCGTTCCTCATGGTTGCATATCCCTGGGATAAGGATGTGAAGTTTCTGCAGAACAAACTGAAGGTAATGCTTGACTCTTTTGAGTATGATAATTTTTCAGATGACGACCTTGCACGTGCCAAAGCCAACATTCTTAGCAATTACAGCAGTGGCCTGGAAGATGTGAGCACCAAGGCCAACTATCTTTCGAATTTCTGGTACCTCGATATTAAGAACCCTGAGGGGAAAATGGCCAATCTGGAAGACGATGCAAATCGTTACAGAAACATCACGCGTGATGATATCATGCGGGTTTATCGCAAATACCTAAAAGGCAAAAACTCCAGCACAATCGTAATCGAGCCCATGGATGTGGCAGATGGGGAGAAGAAGCCTCAGTATCAGAGTTTCAACCCCAACGCCGGCAAGAAAAATCCTGTGGCTGAGGCTGAATACAGCAACCTGGTTCACAAACCTACTGTCGATAATTTTGACAGAAGTAATCGCCCTGTACCGGGTCCTGCAAAAACAGTTAAAATTCCTGGCATTTACCGTAAAAAACTGGATAACGGCCTCGAAATTCTGGGCTCTGTAACCACCGAAACACCTCAGGTACTTATTTCTATGAGTATCGATGGCGGACGCCTGCTTGAAGGAAATGAAGTGCCTTTCGGCACTGCCGATTTGATGGTTAATGCCATGAATGTGGGAACAGCAAAACGCACTGCCAAAGAAATTGAAAATGAACTTGAAAAACTGGGAGCAAGCATTCGTTTTGGAAGTAGCAGCACTTCCACTTCCGTCTTTTTAAGTTGTGAAAAGGACAAACTGGATGCCTCGCTGGCACTACTCGAGGAAATGATGTTCCAGCCCCGCTGGGATGCTGAAGAATTCAAAAAAGACAAAAAACGTATCCGTGAAAATGCAAAAAGCGGATTGCGCGACCGCAGCACCGGTGCATCTAACGCCATAAGGGCTCTGCGCTATGGCCAGACCAGCCTGGGCATGTATGTAGGTGCCGGTGAGTATGAAGCAGTCACCCTAGAGCACTGTAAAAAATACTATGAACAGTATTTTGTTCCCGATGTTTCTCGTTTGGTGGTTGTAGGTCCTCTCAGCGCGGAAGAAACCTACCAAAAACTTTCATTCCTGAATAAATGGACTCGGAAAAATGTAGTTATTCAGAAACCTACCGAATTCCCTCAATTTAAAACATCACAGATATTCGGTGTTGAATATGTGGATGCAGACCAGAGCGATCTTATCATCAGCATGCCCGGTCTGGCCTACGATGCCACAGGGGAGATGTTCAAGAGCAATGTGATGAACTTTGCCCTTGGTGGAAACTTCAACAGCCGACTGAATCTAAAAATAAGGGAAGATAAGGCCTGGACTTATGGTATCAGAGGCGGTTTCAACGGGTCTTATGAAGATATCAAAGGCCATTACGGAATATCAGCAGGCATCAAAGCTAACGCTACCGACAGCGCTATTGTAGAGATTGTAAATGAATTGAATAAGTATAAAAACGAAGGCATCAGCGAGGAAGAGTTTAAATTCACTAAAGATGCTTTGCTGGCCAGTGAAGCACTGGAGTATGAATCCAATGGACAGAAAGCTTCCTATATTATGCAGATGGCCATGCGCAAACTGCCTGAAAACTATGCCGAGCAACAGCAGGAAGTTTTGAGAAAACTCACCCGCGAAGAGTTGAATGCACTGGCAAAGCAGAATTTGCAGACCGACAAAATGACAATTCTGGTTGCTGGCGACATGCTTTTGCTGAAAGAAAGACTCGATAAACTGGGGTATGGAAAAGTTCAGATGCTGGATCCTACCGGAAAAGGCAAATACAAAATTCTGGAAGCACCCAAAGGAACCAAGCACGATAAAAACTATCGTTAATTAACGATAAAAACAAATTAAGAAGGTCGTACATCAGTGTGCGACCTTCTTTTTTTGGGATGTATTTATGGGATTGAATCTGCGTTCGTGAATGTCCATAAATTGTGGGCAAAACCACACCTGTAATGGGGTGTTTTCATGTAAATTGCATCGAGTTGTCAATACATGGATAATAACGAAGAACTGAATGAGAGAATCATCCCGATAAACATTGAGGATGAAATGAAAACCGCCTACATCGACTATTCGATGTCGGTAATTGTATCCCGTGCGCTTCCGGATGTGCGGGACGGTTTGAAGCCTGTACACCGCAGGGTTTTATATGGAATGGTTGAGCTGGGTCTTGCTTCCAACAGGCCGTACAAAAAGTCAGCGAGAATTGTGGGGGAGGTGCTGGGAAAGTATCACCCACACGGCGACAGCAGCGTATACGATACCATGGTGCGTATGGCCCAGGACTGGAGCCTGCGCTATCCCATGGTGGATGGCCAGGGAAACTTTGGTTCTATTGATGGTGATCCTCCCGCAGCGATGCGTTATACCGAAGCCAGGCTGCGCAAGCTGGCAGAGGAAATGATGACCGATATTGACAAGGACACGGTTGATTTTAGGCCAAACTTCGACGAAAGCCTTGAAGAGCCTACCGTAATGCCTGCCAAAATCCCCAATTTGCTTGTAAATGGAGCCAGCGGTATTGCTGTAGGTATGGCCACCAATATGGCACCCCACAACCTTACGGAGGTTTGCGACGGTATTTGCGCCTACATTGACAACAACGACATTGAAATTTCTGAACTGATGCAGCACGTTAAAGGACCGGATTTTCCGACCGGAGGCGTGATTTACGGTGTAGAAGGACTTAAAGATGCATTCGAAACTGGCAGGGGAAGGGTTGTAATTCGCGGAAAAGCAGAGTTTGAAACCAGCTCAACCGGAAAAGAAATGATTGTGGTAACCGAAGTTCCCTATCAGGTTACCCCCTCGCAAATCATTATCAAAACCGTTGATTTAATCAATGAAAAGGTCATTGAAGGCATATCGGCAGTTCGCGATGAAAGCGGCAGGCAAGGGATGCGCGTGGTATTTGATCTCAAGCGCGATGCCATTCCCAATGTTATTCTCAACCAGCTATACAAATACACACCCCTGCAAACCAGTTTCTCGGTAAACAACATTGCACTGGTGCATGGTAAACCGGAAATGCTCAACCTCAAGGATATGATTCGCCACTACGTGAATCACCGCCATGAGATTGTGCTTCGCAGAACAAACTACTTGCTGGCAGAAGCCAGAAAACGCATCCACATACTCGAAGGTCTGCTTATAGCTCTGGATCATCTGGATGAGGTAATTGCTTTGATACGCAGCAGCAGAACACCGGAAGAAGCCAGAGACGGTCTAATGTCTAAGTTCGGCTTATCAGAAATTCAGTCAAAAGCCATTCTGGATATGCGTTTGCAGCGCCTCACCGGCCTGGAACGCGATAAAATCCGCGATGAATACAACGAGGTAATGAAGGAAATAGAATACCTGGAAAGCATTCTCGCAAGCGAAGAAATGCGCATGGGTATTATCAAAACCGAGTTGCAGGAAGTGAAAGAGAAATATGGTGATGAGCGCAGAACCCGAATTGAATTCAATGCGGAGGAAATCAACATTGAAGACCTGATACCCAATGAGGAAGTGGTTGTTACCATCAGCCATATGGGTTACATCAAGCGCACCAGGCTTGAAGAATACAAAGAACAAAACCGCGGTGGCAAAGGTCTGCGGGGAGTTGCGCACAGAGATGAAGACTTTGTAGAGCACTTATTTGTGGCAAGCACCCACAACTACCTGTTGCTGTTTACAGAGCAGGGAAGGTGTTTCTGGTTGAAGGTATATGAAATTCCGGAAGGACAGAAAGCCACTAAAGGTCGTCCTATTCAAAACCTCATTCAGATTCCGCAGGATGATAAAATCAAGGCTTACCTGAACGTGATAAACCTGAAAGATGAAGATTACCTGAACAATAACTTCATCATCATGGTTACCAAAAAGGGTACAGTTAAAAAGACTTCACTCGAAGCATACAGCCGCCCCAGAACCAATGGTATCAATGCCATAACTGTTAGGGAAGGGGATGAACTCCTTCAAGCTTGCCTGACTGACGGCAACAGCGAAGTTTTGATTGCCAAAAAGAGCGGAAAAGCCATTCGTTTCTCTGAAAAAACTGTTCGCCCGATGGGCCGAACCGCTGCCGGAGTGAGGGGTGTAACGCTTGAAGGTGCCAAAGACGAGGTAATTGGCATGGTTTGTGTTAATCCTGATAATAAGGAAGCAACCATGCTGGTAGTTAGCGAAAAGGGATATGGCAAACGAAGCGATCTGGATGATTATAGAATCACCGGTCGTGGAGGCAAGGGAGTTAAAACCATTCAGGTTACCGAAAAAACCGGTGATCTGGTTGGAATCCTCTCCGTAACCGACGCTGACGGTCTCATGATCATCAATAAAAGCGGCATGACCATTCGTATGGCCGCTGATAAACTGAGAGTTATGGGCAGGGCAACACAGGGTGTGCGCCTAATAAATATTAAAGAAAAAGACAGTATTGCGGGTATTGCGGCTGTTCCTCGCGAAGACGATGACGAGGAACTGACCGAAGGGGGCGAAACCTCAGATGCCGGTGATGCTATCACACCCGAAAACCAAGACAATGCATAATATGAAAAAACTGAGTTTAATCGTGGTCGCCTGCTTTATGGCAACCCTAAGCTGGGCACAGATATCTAAAGTAAAGAGTGCTTTCTATGCGATTGAAGGAGAAAAAGGCAACAGCGCTGCGGATGTGCTTGAAGGCAAAAATTACATAGACGACGCCTTTAAGGATCCGAAAACATCCAACAACAACCGCATGTGGCTGGCCCGTGCCATGGTTTACAGCCGTGTATTTAATATGCGCGGAAACGAACTGCTGAAAGATTCGGCTGTGAAATCAGGATTCAAATCCGGCTATAGCATGATGCAGTTTATCAAATCTACGGAGAAAAAATCACCCGACGATATTGATGTGGCGGCCCTTGAATGCGCTACCAGCTTTGGTGTGGCATTCAATGAATCGGAAGAATTGCTGGGAGAGAAGAAGTATGATGATCTGCTGGAATATTACAAGATTATCATTTTTCTGTACGACGAGATGGTAAAAATAGATACTGCAACCATCAATTCTCTTGAGCGCCAGAACATCAAGCGTAAATTTCTGGTGGAGCGCTATGCTAATCTAGCCATGGTATCTACCAATCCTGCCGTTAAAAAGGAAATTCTGCAGTCATTAATTGATCAGGGTTCAAATTCTACCGTTGTTTTTGATGCCATGAGCAAAGTTTACATGGAGGCCGGAGACACTGCAGGAGCAGAACGGATAATACGCTTGGGGATGGAAAGGGCGCCAGGCGACAACAATATGTTCCAGGTACTGGTAAATTATTTTGTTAGCATCAACAAAGTAGATAAACTGATGGAAGATGTAAACAAACAGATTGAAACCAACCCTGATTCAAAATGGTACTACACAAGAGCCTATTTGAACGAGCAGGGCGGAAAGTACGACGCTTGTATTGCCGACTATCAAAAAGCCGTAGAACTGGACGAATTCAACTATGATGCGCAGTTTAACCTGGGGCTGGCCTTAATGAAGTATGAAAGCAAAAAGTTTTATGACCAGATGGCTAAGGCAAACGCTGCCAAGATGAAAGAGATTAACGCCGGTCTCAGCGCTTTATTTGGCCGTGCAAGAACACATCTTGAAAAAGCGAGTGAAAATGCTGCCTATGGTATTTCAGACCAAATCAATATTTACAAGGCATTGAAACAATGTGCCGTTGAAATGGGAGATAAGGCTTCAGCTGATGCATATGGAGCGCAGGTAAAGAACCTGGAATCTGTTAAGTAAATTATATAAAGAAACATTAAGGGGAATGAGAGTTCCCCTTAATTCAAAAACAATTACTTAACATAATGTAAATTATGTAACGATTAGATTACTAAGGCCCGGAACATGGCTCAACATGCCATTTCCATGCATAATCACGGCCGCAGCCACAATTCTATCTTTCCAGTAATGGTTACCGTCGTAATATTTTATCCTTCCAAGCCAATGAATAGCGCTTTCCTCCGAAAGTTCATATTTTTCTGCCAACGGCTTAATCCAGTCATAAATATTCCCACTGTAAAAATTTTCTACCGAAATATTTAAGGATTCTGCAATCGCTTCAAATTCTAAAAACTCATTTGTGCGTGTAACGAATAGAAATGCAGGCCACGGCGCTGTAACCTCACTTATTTGCCGAAATTCCCCCTTTTCTACCCACTGGGCTGTCATATACTTCTCCCAGAGAAAATAATCAGCAGTGCCCTCGGCCAACACCTTTCTGGCGCCGTCTATATGCCTACTTACCACAAACTGTTCATCGCGAAGAGAAACGCCGGACTCACGCCGGGCATAAAATTTTGCCATGAGATGACTTCCGCTCTGTAACCTGCTTACAGCAAATTTTGCCTGCTCCAGTGCCGGTAAATCATCTTTTTCCTTTTTCGCATTGACAAAAACACCCCAGATTAGCGGCGATATTACAAAAGGCAAACGAATTCTGAAATTTTCACCTCCGGCAATGGCTGAAACTGGCTGAAACTGCGCCCTCCGTAAGCATAATGGCAACATCTAGCTCTCCGTTGCGCAAGGCCTCAACCATGGCGCCTGTGCCACCCGGATAATCAATCCATTCGTAAATAATACCCTTGCTTCTGAATACCTCTCTCGTATATGGCATTTGCCATAAGAGGTTAAAGTGTTCGGGAACGCCCCCTATTTTTATTCTCAAAGATTATTCTTTTATGAATCGGTATGTCTTGCCCGCGCGGGTTTGAATGATGTAACTTCCAGATACCAAATCATTTATATCTAACCTAAATGCGTTATTTACAGCATTTTTAAGTATCACATTTCTTATCAGCGTACCCTTACTGTCGAAAATGCCCGCATAAATGCTGCCCGAAGATTCCGCAGGCACCATTATATAGGAAGCAGCCGGATTTGGGAAAAGCACCTTTAAGCCGCTAATATTATTTAGGCTTAAGCTGCTAAAAATGATGGGCTGACTGGTATCGCTGGCACAGCCATTCTCGGTATAAACACAACGGTAATTACCATTGCTTGTTGCCTTGAAAACCCTGCCACTGCCTGCCAGGGTTCCTGCCTTGAACCACTGATAGGTTCCTGCACCCAAATTCTGTGCAAACAAGGTGTCGAAATTGCGGGTTACCTGTGGTATGGCCGGTGTATTGTTTACAACCAGAATTGCCGTATCGGACTGAATGAGGTTTGAAGGCCTAACACAAGGCCCGGAAACATTGACAGTGGCCCAGTATTTATCCCCATTCATGGGTGCAGAAATGGTCAGTGTAGCTGCAGTTCCTGTTACAGGGGTTCCGTTCTTAAACCAGCTCCAGACTGGACTGCTGCCTGTATTGGTCCCGGAAACTGTGAGCAGTAAAGGCCTTCCGGTGCAACCCGATCCTGCGGTAATTTTAGCCGAGGCATTCACAATATTATTCACAGTGGGTTTAACAACAGCCGTTCGAAAAGATGTTGGGGAAACACACTTTTTGTTGCTTGTAAGCAACACGCTGAAACTGTCGTTTTTAGCGGGTGCCAGATTGTAGGTTGGAGTTGTTACAGTGTTATTGAGATTTCTGCGCCAAGTGTAGGAAGTAATGCTGCCTTGCAGGGCTGTGGGAACACCTACAGAGAGCGTAAAGGTATCTCCCGCACAGAAGTTGTTGCGACTCATCTTCACGGTTGCCATAAACGGAATGGTATCCGTTACCGCAATCCAGTTGGATTTAACAATAAAATTGCTTCCGATACTGTTTGTCGATGTGAGTTTCACCTGGTAAATACCGCCTTTTGTAAAACGGACTACAGGATTCTTATTTGTACTGTCTGTTCCTGAAAGATAAACAACATTGCGAGGCGTTATTGCCCAGCTCCATGATGTTGGATCATTGATTGTACTATCCGTAAAAACGACAGACTGATTGGAACACACATCCCTTGAGCTGGTTCCGAAAGCAGGAATTGGCAGATTCTTGGCCCAGGCATCGCTCGTAAAAACCCCTCTCCCATGCGTTACAGCCATAATTAATTTGTCGGAAGCTCTGTAGCGGAGGTTTCTCATTTTTACAAACCCAATGCCGGCGGTATAGGCGGTCCATACAGGGCTTGTGGCGAAAATATTGTCTGTTCCGTAAATCCCGGATTCGGTTCCTACAATGGCCTCACCGATTTTGTTGGGATTTAAAAGGATACTCCAAACCGGGATGTCAGGAAGGTTGCCTTCTTTCTGCGTCCAAGTATTGCCACCATCCAGGCTGATGTATATGTTACGCATCCCCGATCCATAATTAGAAAGTGTGACAGCCAGGGTATCTCCTCCTCTTAAAGCGTGTATATCTGAAATGTTACCCACGTTAATCGTTCCTGTTTTCTCTGTAAATGCAGGCGTCGTGGCCCATGCATCATCAGTTACGTACAGTTTCCCGGCATCATTCCCCACCCAAAGTCTAGTTTTTCCGGTGCTTAATCTGTAGGCTTTGATAGCACTTGCAAGATTACTGCCACCGAAAGTGATAGTCTGAAGGGTTCCCGGAGCTGTAGTAAGTGTCCTGCGATACAGGGTTCCATTTCCCCTGGCTGAAAAAATTCCGCTACCGTTGTCGTCCCATTCAGCCGGATTTATAAATCGACCGGTTGTTCCATCATTTATCAATGTAAATGCGGTTGGTGTAATCCAGTTATCCAGGGTGTAATAATACTGATTGTACACATAACTGGTGATTTGCTTATTGCTGTTTGACTGGGAAATAAAACAATAGGCTCCATCACCACCGGTGAGTCCGCTTACTGCGTTTTTTCCTGCATTGGTAAACCGATGGCTTCCATTATCCTGTGCTCCGGCAATCATCAGATTGGATCCCGCTGTCTGCGACATATCACCCCAATAATATTGAACTGTGCTGTAATCAAATGTACGTTCAACAATGGCTGTGGAACTGGTTGCAGCAGCCCCGATATTATTGCTGTAAAACACCCCCCCATCATTTCCGATGATACAGGTAGAGCTGCTGCCCGGTTTGAACACAAATGCATGCTGATCGGCATGCACATATGGACAATTTAAAGTGTTCATGTTGGCATTGTTCGCCCATTTGCTGATTTGGGTCCAGGAATTACCTCCATTGGCAGATCTGAACAGGTTTATAGCGCCTGCATGCACAACCAAGGAATCATTCGGATCCACCGCCAGAATTAAATCATACCATGCCTGATTTCTTGAAAAATCAGTATTGGGTATACCATTATCGGCATCATCGGGCTCTGCTCTTGTTGTCCAGTTAGCTCCCTTGTCAAAAGTGGCAACAATCGCATCGACAGTCTGGTTGTGCTCAATCATGGCATAGACCGTATTGCTTTTTCCGGGTGCAGTAGCAACCTCTACCCTGCCGGTTTTATTGGTATGAGAATAACTTGTTGTCCAGGTTGTACCGTTATCGCTGAACATGACACGACCCGCGCCCCTGTCAGTGCCGGCAACAGGATTATTGCGTGTGCCTACCCAAATCCGATTGTCTGATGCTATTTCAATATCAGCGACGGCGAATCTCGCTCCATTCGGTGCATTGGAAATTACATTGGTCCAGGAAGTTCCACCGTTGGTGCTTCTAAAAAGTCCGTAATTGGAACTGCCATGAGTAATTCCCTGATAAAAATTGGCATCGACTGCGGCGTATACTACGCTATTCCCATTCTCATTGCGAACTGCAATATCAAGCACATAAAAATAACTGGTTGTTGAAGTAAGCTGGTTCCATGTTTTGCCGGAATCGGATGTTTTCCATATACCAAATCCACGGGAAGTACTGCTGCTGGTTCCAAACCCCTCTCCTGTTCCTACATAACAAGTTCCGGGGTTTACAGGATCCCAGGCCATGCAACTCACAGTCAGGTTGCTCCACAATGAACTTACCTGCATCCACTTGCTGTTGGCATTCGTGATGTCATTGTTATACCAAAGTCCGCCTGTGACGGCCCCTGCCCAAACCTTTTTTCCTGTTGGATCTGTCGGGTCCCAGGATAAAGCGCGGGTTCTACCTCCCACATTATTAGGACCTCTCTCCACCCAGGGAGTTGCTGTCATGCCGGGCATTGCTCTGCGGCCAATATTTCTGCCGGCAAGGCTTTGCTGTATGGCAAGCATTACCTTTTCGGGCGTTGGTTTTCCGGTTGTCGGATCCATGGTGGCAATGTACTCCTGTGCCCAGAATAAGTCAGGTGTAGCTTTATCCGCTTCCTCCGTTACCATTTTTTGTTTTGAAGCCTGTTTTACCAGTTTCTTATAGGTTCTGTTAACCTTTTTACCGTAGTTTCGGGGAGCTTTTTGGGCATTTGATAAGGTAAAAAAACACCCAAAAAGAACAATGCCAAGCAACTTTAAGTTATTCATATAAAAGTTATTATGTTTTATTCCACCCAGCTTTTCCAGTAGGCAGGATCTTCCAGTTTAAGGGCTTCTTCGGTAATCATCAGCGGGGCAAAGGGATCTATCATTACCGCGAGTTCTCGGGTTTCCTTCTGGCCCAGGCTCTTTTCCACCGTTCCGGGGTGCGGTCCGTGTGGAATTCCCTTCGGGTGGAGTGTAATCATTCCCCGCTCTACATGCTTGCGGCTCATAAAGTCGCCGTCGATGTAATACAAAATTTCATCACTGTCCACATTGCTATGGTTGTAGGGAGCAGGCACGCTCAGCGGATGGTAATCATACAAACGTGGCACAAAACTGCAAATCACATAACCCTTTCCTTCAAAAGTCTGATGAATGGGTGGCGGCATATGCAGCCTGCCTGTGATGGGCTCGTAATTATGTATGCTGAATCCAAACGGATACAAAAATCCGTCCCAACCAACAGCATCAAAAGGATGTGTAGCATAGGTGTAGGGCCAAATGGATTCCTGTTTTTTAATCATCACCCGAAACTCCCCCTTTTCATCGTGGGTCTGTATACTATGAGGCAGTTTGATGTCGCGCTCGCAATAGGGAGAATGTTCAAGCAACTGCCCCATGCTATTCTGATAACGCTTGGGCGGATAAACAGGGCTGGGCGATTCTACAAAAAAGATGCGATTATTGGTTCCATTGAAATGCAGCTTATAAATGGTGCCACGTGGAATTACCAGATAGTCGCCATACTCAAAATCAATACGGCCGTAGATTGTTTCAAGATAACCTTCACCTTCGTGAACAAACAAAACCTCGTCCCCATCTGCATTCTTAAAGAAATAATCATTCATACTTTGGGTAGGAGCAGCTACACCAATCTGAATATCGCTGTTCATGAGCAGCACTTTCCGACTTTTTATATAATCTGCCTCTGCAGGAACATTCCATGTCAAATAACTGCGGTGCTGCATATTTTTCTTCATGGCAACTTTCGGCTCTATGCTTATGGGTTCGCCAATATGCGAAACCAGCGTAGGCGGATAGCAATGATAAATAAGCGAATAAATGCTGTTAAAACCTTCAGTACTAACCAGTTCTTCAGCGTACAATTCCCCATTCGGTTTGCGAAACTGGGTATGTCTTTTTGCAGGTATCTTACCTGCTTTGTGATAAAAGGCCATTGCGTTTTTGTATTCAGCACAAATATAAGTTACAGGATTTAATTCTTTATAAAACACCCATAAATCCGACGTCGTTTAAAACCTAAACTAAACATATAATAATACGCTCACAATAAATTTTATATTAATAATTTAAAAATATTTTTGGCACGGTTTCGGGATGCGGATTTTTTGAATTGTCATTTTTTCTTTCTATCATTGTGATAGTGATGAAGTTTACCCTGCCGTTCATCGCTGTTTTCGTGCTGATTTCTTCATGCACGAAAACAGAAGACATTCTTATTTCGGGCAATCAGCCGCCTGACTACCGGTCTGTGCCCACCATTAAGGTTGAAAACTATGTAAACCGATATTTTATTGACCTGCTTGGCCGTGAACCAACAGATACCGAGCGTGTTTACCACACCGAATTTCTGAAACGCAACAGGCTAAGTATTCAAGCCAGGGATACGTTGGTGAATATGCTTCTGTATGATACCACTTTTCATCCAGGTGATTCCAGCTACCGCCATGCTGCCATTCAGCGCATCTACGACTTAAGCAAAGCTCGTTTTTTGGAAGGAGCCAGCGACGGGGATATCGCACAGTTTATCGGAATTCTGGAATTCAGCATTACAATATCACGTCTGAATGGCGATTCAGTGGGTGTTTATTCTGCAAAAGCCGCACAGAAAAATTACCGCGACGTACTGCTGAGTCGCTACCGATTATTGAAAAACAAGGGAACCTATAATGACATGTGCGCCTACATGCTCAACAACCCCATTTATGATCAGATCAACATGAACAGTTTTAATTACGTAAATGCCAGTTTTGATGATCTGTTTCAGCGTCAGCCACTGAAAGATGAGTTCACCGCCGCCTATGATATCATTGACAAAAACATACCCCGTCAAATTTTCGGTCGCTGGGCAGCCAACAAAAATGAATATTGTGATGTCTTAACCCATACACCCGAATTTTACGAAGCACAAATACGATGGGTTTATTATCTGCTCCTTCAAAGAGATGCCAACACACAGGAGGTAATCAACCTGCTCGGAAACTATATGCGAAGCGATAATCTACAAGAAGTTCAAAAAGCCGTAATAAAAACCGATGAATATGCACAATTCAGGTAATAAAATATCCTTACTGCTGCTGTCTGTGGCGGTTTTGTCATCATGCACCAAGGAGAAAAACGTAACATTTGGTGTAAATGATAAAATTGTTTACGAAGATAAAAGCCTCAAAACCAAGCGCAAGTCTGATGCAGAGTATATTTCTATTTTGTATACAAACCTGTATCAGGTTCCCATATCGCCTACCCAGCTTTACAAAACCCAGAATGTAATTTACAGTATTGGTGACCGCAATGTGGCTAATGAAATGGTTTTGAGCAACTATTTCAATACATCGACCTTAAAAATCCCGAAAGACAGCGAAATGCGTGCCGATGTGGCCGCATTTGTGGAGAAATGTTATAAGCGATTTTTTCTTCGTTATCCCTCGGAAGGAGAAAAAACCTTTTTTATTAATTACATAAAAAGCAATCCAAACGTGACGGTAGAAATGGTATACACCGCATTTTCTGTAAGCGATGAATACCAGTACTATTAAAACTCAACCATGAACAGAAGAGATTTTTTCAAAAAGACAGGGATGGTAACCGCCGGAACGGTGGCTGCACCTTACATACTGCCAACCGGCAGAATGTTTGCCCGAACCAATACGCCGAAAGCAGAATACGTTGTCATGGTAATGTTTGCCGGAGGTGTACGTCAGCAGGAAAGTGTATTGCAGCGTTATCTGGACGACAGTCAGGATGTGACAGGCGCAGCAGGCAATATCATGCCCAATTTGTTTACGGGAACAGCCCCCGACCGAAAAATAGTATATGGAACCGATCCGGGCGGCGGAGCTACCCGCGGAAGTGAGCCTATCCCCCGCATACTTAGTCAGAGTATGGAAGATACGGGCACGGTGTTTAAGGAAATGTCGGCCATAAGCGCAGGACATTACGTGGGACTCAACACACTGATTACGGGCAGCCTGGGCACAGCACAGGGCCTTAAAACACGCCCAAAATACCCAACCATTTTTGAATACCTGAGAAAACACGCCGGGTTTGCTGCGCTGGATACCTGGTTTATTGCCAACGGACTGGGCAACAGCACTCCCCTGCTGAATAGCAGTAAAAATCCGGATTACGGTTTGCAATACGGAGGCAACATGTTTGCAGCACCCTACACTTTTGGCAGTGTGGGCAGGGAAATACTTGGCAACGGAAAGCCTTATTCCAGAGCCGACCTGGACCCCATGTATTACATGAAGAACTTTTTGGATCAGAGTTTTGGCCTGAGTCCGGATCAGCTGGAAACGATAAAAAACACCGATGAGGAAAAGACCAAGATCAAAGAATTTATTCGTGCGGTATTTCAGCGTCAGGACCAGGGTCTGATTCCCCGCCCGCCTGTATCCGACAATGGAGATGCCGTAACCATAAGCTATGCCGCTGAAGTATTGCGTCATTTCAAACCCAAGTTCCTAACCTTGAATATGAGTGCAGTGGATGGCTGCCACAGCAATTTTACAGGCTATCTCCGCAGCCTGCACCGCGCCGACCATTCCGTGGGCTGGCTCTGGAATTATATTCAGAATAATATTCCTGAAATGTCGGGCAAAACCATCATGATTGTGGCTCCGGAATGTGGAAGAAACCTCAATCCCAATCCGATTCTGGATGAAAATGACTGGTATGCCTATGACCATAGCGATGCCAATGCCATGCGCGTCTGGTCGGTTATGGTTGGTAAAAATGTACCCAAAATGTCTGTTGGCTCCGAAGGTAACCGTGTAGGAAAACTCACAGACATTGTTCCCACCATCGCCGATATATTCGGTGTTTACGATGAAGTGAAGGCCAGTCCATATCTTGATCCTCAGTCTAAGAGTTTATTCCTGAGAATGTGATGAAAAAGACGCACCTAATTCCTACAATCCTGTCTGCATTGCTGGTGTTTGGTATTGCATGCAAAAAAGAGGGTTCATCCATTGACAACCCCTACGGAAAACCAATTAAAATCAACCGCGACACCACCACATCCCGTGATTCATCTGCTGATGCAACCAGCATACAGGGATTGCACCGAGATTTGTTTGCTCCTACCTGCGCCAACAGCGGCTGCCATGACGGTACATTTGAACCTGATTTCAGAACCGTGGAAAGTTCATTTGCCTCGCTGGTGAATGTAAAACCCATCAAAAATGACCAGGCCGGCACTTTCAATGCCAGGGTTTTACCCGGCAATGCCGATGCAAGTATGCTCATATACAGAATGACCGTGGATTTGGGAGGCAATTCGGGGATTATGCCGCTTGCACTTGAGCCTGGCAGCAACTTCCCTGCTTTAAAGGACAAGTTGATGGCCAACCTGAAACAATGGATTGATAAAGGTGCGCCCGATTCCAAGGGGAATAAACCGGGGGGTGTTAATTTTCCCCCGCAAATTCTGGGCGTACAGGCCTTAATCAACGGTTCCCCGCTGGGTCGTGGTGGTAAATACGAGCCCATTGTTGCTCAGCCCGGTCAAATCCTGGAACTTTGGTTTTCACTGGCCGATGATGTGCTTAACCAGGAAAACCTTACAGGCATGAGTATTAACTGGTCCAACAACCCTGAAAATTTTGATCCAGCCAATGAAAAACCTTTGGTAAAAGGCACGCCTAAAAACCTGCCCGGCTTATATGCCACCTCCACCCCGTACGTTTGGTATTTTCCATTTTCTACTTCAGGCCTGCAATCTTACGATGTGGTGTGGTTCAGAATTACCTGCAGTGACAATATCAATAACAATTACCAGTTGCCCAATACCAATAGTATGTTTTTCCTGAAAAAGTACTTTGCATTGCGAATACCATGAGAATTATTTGCGCTTTCATATTAACCCTGGTATTCTTGCCTTTGCTGAACAGCTGTAAAGAGGTGGTAAACAATACAGGCAATCCTGTACCCCGTATTGCATTGGTAAAAATAGAACCCACACAGGTAAAACAGTTTACCGATTCGCTAAAAATTACCTTTAACTATGAAGATGGTGATGGCGATTTGGGTAATGACAATGCAGATATAAACAGCCTTGAAGTGCAGGATGAAAGACTAACCAAAGCAGACTATTACCATGTACCGCCAATGGCACCCGTAGATGCCCGGATTCGCATTAAAGGTCAAATGACGATGAACCTCCGAAATGTATTTCTTTTAGGTACCGGAAATTTGGAAACCACATCCTTTACGGTTAGAATAAAAGACAGGGCCGGTAACTGGAGCAATCCCATTAAAACACCGGAAATTACAATTACACGCTGATGCTGAAAAAGCTGTTTTGCATATGGGTATTGTCTTTTTGGGTTCTGGGGATGCAAGCCCAGACAGAAGTTTTCATGCAAAATGGCAGAGTAAGGGTTTGCAAAGGCCTGTTCAAAGACAGCGAAAAGGGCAAAACTAAAGGTGATTACGACCACAACGAAAACTACACCCTAACGCTCAGTGTGCCCGGAGCGAAAAACATCAAGCTAGTTTTCAAATCCTTTTGCACGGAAAAAGATCATGATATTCTCAGAATTTTTGACGGCAAAGACACTTTTGCAACCTTGATGGGGCGCTGGAGCGGGAGCAAAGGCCCGGGAACCGTTGTCAGCAAGGATAGTTTTATTACCATTCATTTTAAAACTGATAAAAGTGTTGCCTGTTACGGATGGGAGGCAGATATCATTACCACTATCATCCCTCCTCCCACACCTGTATTCACCCTAAATAGTCTTGTAAAATGCAATGCAAAGTCATTTAAAGTTAACAGCAACCGCCAGATCCCTTGTGACAGTATTAAAGCATCGCTGGCCTCTCTCACAGGGCCTTTTGGCATAGTTGGCATAACTACAATCACCCCGGATAATTGTTCAGGAGGAAAGGCATCCATATTTACGGTAAATACCATAAACCCACTTGCACTGAATGGTACGTACACATTTCAGTTAAATGTGTACTGGAAAGATTTTTGCGACAGCGTTTATTTAACCACCAGTAAATTGAATTTCAGTGTCTCAGATTGTCCACTTAAAGTAATACTAAAAGCTGATTCTGATACCTTATGCAAAGGCAGCTGTACCTTTTTAAGGGCTACTGTAAGCGGTGGAAACGCATCCAAATATGTTTATACCTGGACACCGACACTCACAGGTGCCGGCCCGCACAGGGTTTGCCCCGGCATTTCTACCCGATATATTCTTAGGGTTACAGACGGCAGTTCAATTCCTGCGGAAGATACTGTAGACATTGCCGTTCTGGATCCCCCAGTAGCTATGGCAGATACGGAAGTCTGTTACTACGGCCCAAACATTTTTCTGCGTGCGAACCCTGCCGGAGGAAAATGGCTGGGAACCGGCATTGTGAATTCTACCACAGGCGAATTCAAACCATCTGTTTTCTGGGGCAAATGCAAAGTTTGGTATCAGTACGGAAAATGCGCAGACACTGTTTTTGTAAACACCACTGCGCCTTGGAACCTCGATAATGTTTTTTGTCCGGGAAAGCCACCTCAGGCTGTATGGTGGTATGGACCTGCTGGCGGAACATGGAGTGGGCCAAAAATAACACCTACCGGGATTTTCACACCGGATGTCCCCGGAATTTACAGAGATACATACACCTGGAAAGGTTGTAAAAGCGTAAAAACAATACGGGTGGAAAAAATGGTGGTGGCTAAATATGATACCACATGTGAATCACGCAACAGTGACACCCTCACATTTTCTCCAAAAGGTATTTACCCCGATAATTTCCCCGGTTTAATCAATTCCTACTGGGGAACATACAATCCCAGTCTGACAGGAGGCCCAGGAAACAAATTGATCATTTGGAATGGGGGCGGATGCAAAGACACTACACGCCTAACAGTCTTGCCTAGCGAAGCAGGACCCAATGACACATTCTGTCCGGCGGCAGGTTTAAAAACACTGACCAACTTCAGGCCGTCTGCAAACTATACCTGGAGTGGAAGGGGTATCACATCTCCTGTTTCTCCCAATTACGATCCTTCTTTTTTCTTTTCACTGGGCAAACTCACTTACATAGATACGCTTACCATTCGCAGCGGTCAATGCTCCGACCGTAAGTTTGTATTTCTGATTCCTACCAGAATCAACAAAAAAGACACCCAGTTCTTTTGCATAGAATCACCGGTAAGAGCACTAAATAACGCACTCCTTGGACTCAGTCCCGACGGCGGATTCTGGTCAGGTCCGGGAATAACCGGCGTTAACGGCTTTAATGCAAGTTTGGCCGGTTTTGGTCATCATAAAGTTGTATACAATAAGAATGGTTGCCGCGATACACTCAATGTCTTTGTCAGACCTAAGCCGACAGCACAGAGCGATACGGCTGTATGCAACACTTCAGCGCCTTTTAATTGCAGGGCAGGCGAAACCGGGGGGGCCTTCAATGGAAAAGGAATTACAAACGCTGCACTGGGAACCTTTAATCCTGCTGTTGCAGGACCCGGAACCCATGTTATAACATTCAGAAACAAATGGGGTTGCACGACCTCCTTTAATATCAGGGTGGATGCTTCCCCTGCCCTATGGTTTGTAAATCCCGTAACTGATTATTGTTATAAAAATTCAGCAAACCCGCTTACCGCAAATATTGCCGGGGGTGTTTTTTCCGGAAGGGGGATAAACGGAAATACCTTCAACCCCTATTTGGCCGGCAGTGGCAAACAGACGCTTGCATACACACTAGTTTCGGGCGCATGCACAGCAACAACCACAATAGATGTGACAGTTTCGGACACCCTGAAGGTCACTGTTAATCCGCCTACAGATACCATCTGTCCCGGAGAAATCGTTTGGTTGAGGGCGTCTGCAACCGGCGGCGACAAGTTTTCATACTTCTTTTCATGGAGCAACGGCCAAACAGGAAATGGCACATTTGTAAGCCCGAACACCACCACCCTTTACAAGGTAACAGTCACCGACGGTTGCAGCGAACCGGCTACAGCAGATGTACCTGTTTTCAGACACCCTAAACCCTATTTTCTGGCTGTTACCTCCCCGCCGGTTTGCTTCGGTCAGAGAGGCTGGATAAAACTGAGGATGAAGGATGCCGATCCGTACAGATTTACCTGGGACGTAAGTCCTGTATTCAACGGAGATTCGCTGAATGCCCTAAGCGGAAATCTTTACCGGGTTACGGCTGAAAATCTTAGAACCGGATGCATTACTGACACCAGCATTGAAATTCCCGGATTCAAAGCCATTACCGCTGCATTCATTGGCAGTATACCCAACGGTGCCCGCTGTCTTACCCCGGTTTATCCTACCCTACGCATATTCAACAACTGCATTGGCGCGATTACAGGAACCTGGTACTGGGGAGACGGAAGCACTGAGCCATTCGATCCGTTCAGCAGCCCAAAACATACTTACTCGGGTGAAAAAAACCGCTATAAGGTAAAACTGGTGGTTCAAAATGCAGGAGGATGCACAGACAGCTCCGAAGCAGAATTCTGCTACCGAGACACAGTAGTGTATTACATTCCCAACGCATTTACACCAAATAATGACGGGTTTAACGACAAGCTTGAACCCGTAGTCATTGGCGCCACAGAATTCGAGATACTCATTTACAACCGCTGGGGGCAAATTGTATTTAGAAGTGAAAACCCGGCCCAATTCTGGGATGGAACTTTCAATGGTGTGCCCTGTCAGGAGGATGTTTATGCCTATCGAATTAAGTTCAAGGGGCGCAAAACACCAAACAGACAGGACAAGGGTGTCGTTTTATTGCTGAGACCCAAGAATTAGGGAAAGCGATGTAATTTCGCAGCCCGATGAAGTACGCATCCGCCCTCACCTATCATACAATTGGATGCTTTCTGAAAAAACAATTACAGGAAGGACGCTTACTTGATGCATTCAGCAGCCATAAAGATGCGCTGGTGCTTGAATTTAAAACTTCCCAAAAAGGACTTTTTCAACTGGTCATTCAGTTTATGGATGGCCATATTTACTTTTTAAATCCTTCACAGCAACTGCAACCCGGGAAGAAAGCCATTACACAGTTTAAACCCCTGCACAATTTAACGGTTTCAGATATTCAGGTATTTGAAAACGAACGGCTTATACTAATTCATTTAGAGCAAAACAAACGGCTGCTGATCAAAGGTTTTGGCCGGCTTGGAAATGTGTTATTGCAGGAGGAAACAGAGCCCTATCCCACATCAGCGTTTCGTCTTTCTCTTAAATCAGACCTGGAATTGAATTTACAGGAATTGCTGGCAAACGTTACGCCGGTTGCGTGTTCAGATATCCACAATGTACCCATTTTTTCCGACAATTCCAACATGTTCTACGAGCCTGGTGATGGCAGGCAATTTATGGGAGAAGGTGCAGCGGGGTTATTTGCCTTCGCAAGCCAATTTGTAAAAACAAGCAGACGGGCGCAATCGCGGCAGCACTGGGTAAACCATTGGACGCGTCAAATCAGCATGCACAATGCCAGGATTGCCAAGCTTCAGGAACAGCTCGAAGAAATTGAGGGCAGACGCAGCTTCAAAGAACTGGGAGATATTGTTCTTGCCCATGCGCATCAGATAAAAAAAGGCGTTAGCACAGCACTGCTTCAGGATTTTTATACAAATAAACCAATTCGGATCAAACTCAATCCTGAATTAGATGCAGCTGAAAACGCAGAAAGATTTTACCGCAAAGCCAAAAATGAAGGACTGGAGAAGTCCCACCTGAAACAAAACATTGACAAAACTTCAAAGGCATTGCAGCAAGCTGAGACAGAATTAAAGGCTATTGTAAGCGCTACCGAGGAAGACAGGATAAAGCCAATAACAACTGCCCATGCTGAAAAACAGGTAGAAGGCAAACCCTACAAAACCCAGATTATAGATGGCTTTGAAGTATGGATTGGCAAAAGCGCAGCCGATAACGATGCTATGCTGAAAAAAGCGGGCAAACAAGATCTGTGGTTGCATGTGCGTGGTTTTTCAGGCTCCCATGTCATTATTAAACGAAAAGGCACTTCTTTCCCTGATAACGTGATTCAAAAGGCAGCTGAACTCGCAGCCAGAAACAGCAAAGCCAAAACCCAGAAGATGGTCCCTGTTATTTACACCGAAAGAAGATATGTTAGCAAACCACGCAATGCTGCTCCCGGTGAAGTGGCTGTAATGAAAGAAAAGGTAATAGACATTTACTTAAACTATTAAATGAGACTAATTGTCTTTAAAGCTTATCTTTCAAATATTTAGCCGTATAGCTTTTAGGCTCTTTGAGCAAATCTTCAGGAAGGCCTGCGAAGAGCAATTCTCCCCCATTTTCTCCGGCTTCCGGCCCCAAATCCAGCACCCAGTCTGCACATTTTACCACATCCAGGTTGTGTTCGATACAAATGATGGTATTGCCTTTTTCTATCAATGCGTTAAAGCTGTTCATCAGCTTTTTGATATCGTGAAAATGCAATCCTGTAGTTGGTTCATCAAAGATAAAAACCGTCCCGCCATCCTTGTGCGGATTGGCTTTGCTTAAATAAAATGCAAGTTTTACCCGCTGTGCTTCACCACCCGACAAGGTGTGGCTTCCCTGTCCCAGCGTAATATACCCCAAGCCTACATCCTGAAGTGGTTTAAGACGTTCATGGATGGATTTTTCATCGGCAAAAAACGATATCGCTTCATCTACCGTTAGCTGCAGAATTTCATGGATACTTTTGTCTTTGTAGGTCACTTCCAGCACGTCATTTTTAAAGCGCTTTCCTCCACAGGCGTCGCAGGGAAGTTTAATATCTGCCATGAACTGCATCTCAATTACGGTCTCGCCTTCTCCCTGGCATGACTCACACCGCCCTCCGTCGACGTTGAAAGAAAAATGCGCCGGCTTAAACCCTTTGAACTTACTCAGAGGCTGTGTAGCAAACAGTTCCCTTATTTCATCATAGGCTTTTACATAGGTAACCGGATTACTGCGGCTACTTTTACCTATCGGATTCTGATCCACAAGCTCAACTGCCTTTACCAGTTTTTTGGCCCCTTCCAGTGTCCTGTGTCTGCCGGTTTTTGTGCTGATATACTGCCCGATTTCCTTGCTCAGCGCCGGATAAAGAATTTGCTTAACAAGACTGGTTTTGCCACTGCCACTCACACCGGTAACAGCGGTAAAAATCTCCAGGGGAAACTCCACATCCACCTCTTTCAGGTTATTGGCTTCAGCCCCCAGCAGCTTGATGCTGTGTTTCCATTTTCTGCGGTTTTTGGGAACTTCAATCGCCTCCCTTCCGGAAAGATATTTACCTGTAAGGCTGTTTTCGTCGTTGATCAGTGCATCATAATTGCCACTGAACACCACCTCTCCGCCAAGTGAGCCGGCAAATGGCCCCATGTCAATTACCTGGTCTGCGGCTTTCATAACTTCTTCGTCGTGTTCAACCACAATGACCGTATTGCCTTCCTGCTGAAGCAATTTCAAAACCCCAATCAGGCGCTCTGTATCACGGCCGTGCAGTCCGATACTCGGCTCGTCGAGAATGTACATACTCCCGGTAAGGTTGCTTCCCAGGCTGGTGGCAAGATTAATGCGCTGACTCTCACCCCCGCTAAGTGTGTTACTCAAACGGTTCAGACTCAGGTAACCCAGACCCACATTCCTCAGGAAAGACAGCCTTGATACCACCTCGTTTAAGATACGCCTGGCAATATCTGTTTCTGTTTCATCGTATTTAGCCGATGTAAAATAATCATAGGCAGCATCCACTGTCATCAGCAGAATCTCCTGCAAATTGATTCTTTCAGGTACGCACTCACCGGGATTAACGGCCCTAAGTTTTACATAACCTGCCTCTTTTCTCAGGCGGGTTCCCTGGCATTCCGGACACCGGGTTTTTCCGCGGTAACGCGCTGAAAGCACCCTGTATTGAATCTTATATGATTTTTCCTCGACGTAGCGAAAAAAATCATGAATCCCCGGCAGCGATTTGGTGCCATCCCATAACAGCTTCCGCTGCTCTTTACTCAATTCTTTGTAAGGCTTATGGATTGGAAAATCAGCCGACAGCGCCAGACGGATAAAATCTTCCCGCCATGCTCCCATGGTTTCGCCTTTCCAGGGTGCGACGCAACCCTCATAAACGCTCAGTGTTTTGTCAGGAACAACAAGATCCTCGTCAATTCCCAGCACACTGCCAAAGCCTTCGCACTTGCGGCATGCACCATACGGATTGTTAAAACTCAGGAAATCGCGAGTTGGAACCTCAAAGTTGATACCGTCCCGCTCAAAGCGATTGCTGAACTCCTGCAAATGTCCGTCATCTAGCCTTATAGCGCAGGCGCCCTGACCTTCCCAAAAAGCAGTTTCAATGGCATCGGTGAGGCGGCTGATAAACTCTTCATCTTTCAAATCCACCGATAAACGGTCGAGCACAAGAAAATTATCTCCTTCCTCTCCATGTCCTTTTTCAAGCAAATCTTCGATTTTTTGAATACGGCCATTCACCAAAACCCTGCTAAAACCATTCTGACGCAGCAATTCAAGCTTTTCCTTCCGAAGTTCTTTATCGTTTAAAGGTGACAATATTAGCACCGAAGTATCTTCCGGAAGCGCTGAAACATATCTTACAACATCGTTAATATCATCGCGCTTTACCTCCATGCCACTGACAGGGGAATATGTATGACCAATGCGGCTGAAAAGAAGCTTCAGATAATCATATATTTCGGTTGAAGTAGCTACGGTACTTCTGGGATTGCGGGTATTTACCTTTTGTTCTATCGCTATGGCCGGACAAAGACCCAGAATGTAATCCACCTCGGGCTTTTTCATTCTGCCCATAAATTGGCGGGCATAGCTGCTAAGGCTTTCCACATAACGCCTCTGACCTTCTGCAAACAGGGTATCAAAAACCAGGCTACTCTTGCCTGAGCCGGAAACACCTGTAACCACCGTAAAGCTATTATGCTGAAAAGAAGCATCTACCCCACGCAGATTGTGCTGACGGGCGTTTTTAAGATGTATGGCAGGTTGTTTTGACAAGGCAGAAATAGAAACCGCAAAGTTCGTTTATTTCAACCCATTTAAATTAGAATAACACAAAAAAACAGTTAAAATCAGCGAATGGTATCCCTAGATATACTGCTGCCTGCCCAGATTCCCACACCATTTCGAATATTGGAGTAAACCGGAGTGGCTTCACCGAATACGCCTGCCCCGGCTTTGTAGTTTTCTATGCTTTTAAAATACTTGAAATACGGATCGTTCAAACTCTCCGTAACCACCAGGTATTTGGGTGTTCCCAATGCATATCCAAACGGCGTAATAAAATCAACACTCTTTTGCTGCCCATTGAAACTCCTGTCTGAAAATACCCAGGAGCCATTATCACTAACAATAGCCTCGTTCTCGATAGCCGCATCTTTTGTGACAGGCTGCAGGGTGTTCCATGTTGCCGTTATATCATCGTAATAAAACAATGAAATACGATAATAGTTATCTTCTGTTCCTTTATCATTCAGAATTAAGCTCAGGGTTCCGGTCGGAAATCCTGAGGAATCCTGATCTGTTGAATCTTTCCAGGTAGAGGGATTTTTGGATGCTTTATCAGGCATCACCATTTCAGCAAAAACCTCATCAAACCCGGACGCTTTCACACTCACGCTGTAATATTTACCGGCAACCGCTCTGAACACGGGATTTTCATATTTGTCGGTACCCACATTGTACGAAAAACCTGCCGAATTACCGTTCTCATCCCTCACCACAACAACTGCATTTTTAACAAATTCTACAGCACCGGTGCTCCCCAGCGGTATGGTTTTGCTAACCTGTATTTCAATTTTATCCTGATCATTGACAAGGGCATTTACCACCAGTCGGGTGCGGCCACTTACTTCGCTCAAATCAAGTTTGGTTTCGCAGGCTAAAAGCCCCAAAACAGTCATTGTTACTATTATAAAATTTTTCATGGCTTAAAATACGATTCTGTAAAATCCGGATGGTATGAATGGGAAATAGGAAATTCCGAAAGCCTGAACAGCTTGTCCAACAGGCTGATCAACCCTAACCAGTAAAGGATTATTTCTGGAAGCAATATTATATACGTTCACTCCGTAATAGGAATTGTAGGGCCTGCGCAGATGGGGTTTTAACTTTTTGGTAAACCCAAAATCAAACCGGCTGTAAAATGGCATTCTGTAATTGTTTTTGGCGGTGTAATCCAACACCAGCATTCCATCTGCCGACAAATATTGTCCGGTAGGAACTGTTACTGCATTGCCTGTCATCCAAACACCGCCAAACTGAATGGTCCAGTGCTTGTGCAGTGCATACACACCCTGAAAGGAAATTTTGTGCCTGCGATCCCAGCGAAATGGATAAGGATCCCCGAAATTTATATCGGCAATCATACGATCGCTGCGAGAAAGAGTATATCCGGCCATACCATTGAGTCTGCCAATCTTTTTCATGAGCAGAAACTCAATGCCATAGGCGCTTCCTTTGCCTTGCGCCAGCATACGCTCCCAGTAGCGGGGTTCGAAGTCATTTTCATCCTGTCCGGTCAAGTCAGTAATACCATCAAATGATTTGAGATACAATTCCATGCTGAATTCCAGTCCTTTCTTCCATGGCTGATAAAAGCCGCCTGTAATTTGCATGGTGCGCTGGGGGCGAATAGCACCGCCTGTGGGAAACCAGATATCACCCGGCAGATTGGCGTTCACACTACTTAGGCGATGCACACCCTGATTGGCAATGCTGAAACCGAGTTTAAGGGCTTTCTGACCTTGTAAAATCTGACTGATAAGTATGCGGGGTTCTGGCCTTATCCAGGTTTTTCCGTCACCAAAAAACGACCATATACGCCCACCAAGATTCACTTTCAAGCCACCGCCCAGGTTATTTTCATATTCGCCATAAACGCTTACCTCAGGTGAAATGCTCTTATTGTCTAGTCCAAAAGTAGTGTCAATCCCGGTCGATCCTGAACCACTCAGCCCAATGTATAAAGTAGAAGGATTGAAGGAATGCAACACCCATTCACCGCCATAACGCAGATGAGCATTTGTTTTCAACCGATACTCCAAATTGGCTTTTCCAATAACATTGGTTATGGCATTTGCTGTTTCAGTCTTGATATTAAATGAAGAAAAGGAAGTATCTGATTTAATGCTGCCTCCAAATTCGAATGGAACACGGTAAGTTGCGCGTGTCATACCCAGCATAAAATTACCATAATGCCGGTTGTTTATTTTTCGGGCCCAGTTTACACCAAACAGGTTATTTTGCCAGTTAAAGCCCAGCTTTATGTTGGTTTCGATCTGGCGGTTAAGTGAATCAACATCACTGGAACTGAAAAAACTTGACAATTTATCCCGGCCGCTGTAAGCAAAGAAACTCAGTTTATTGCTTTCATTGACCCTCCAGGTTACTTTCCCATTCAGGTCATACAAGCTGTAGAAGGCAAATACATCGCCTTCCTTGGGCAATAACATATCCAGCCAGGTGCGTCGAAGTCCGAAATTGCCGGTGACCGAACCGCTGCGATTAAGAGGTCCATTGGCAGTAGCATTAAACAAAAGTAAATCCTGGCTGTATGTGCCTGTCCATTTTTTCGTATTGCCTTCGGACATACCCACATCCAGCACAGCTCCTGCCCTGCCTCCATAGCGTGCAGGGGCTACTCCCCTGTAAAAATCAGTACTTCCCAGCAATTCGGGATTGTACGAACTTAAAAAACCAAAAATATGACCATTCCCATAAATGGGCAATCCATCCATCATCATGAGGTTTTGATCGCTGTTGCCGCCGCGAACATACATTCCGCTGAGTCCTTCAATTCCACCGGAAACACCTGGCAGGAACTGCAGCAGCTTCACCGGATCGGGAATGCTGAGCAAAGAGTTCATCTGCAGGGATTGCTTGCGTGTGGGACTGATATGCCCGCTGCGCAAATCAAAGATGGCATGATATTTATTCCAGGTCGTGTCGTTCTGATTGGCCGCCAGTGGCATGAGCTGAATGTTAATGGGGGTTGATGAATAAACATCTTCCACCATTCGCATGGCATTATAACCGGCTGCTGCAAAAATCAGCACATGCTTACCGCTCCCAACACCCATGTTATAGTAGCCATCGCGGTTGGAGTAGGTATACTGCAGATCGCTGCTGTCAATAATCAAAGCATTCTCTATGCGCTCACCCGTTTCCTTGTCCTCAATCCAGCCATAGATACCGGGTACATTTTGCTGTGCGTGAAGCATTTGTAAGGCAAAAAAGCACAACGAAGCAAAAACACATTTTAAGTTCATAAAACAAGATTTCAAAGTTACCGTTTATTGCTGACAATCGCATGTATATTCTACTCCACAGGCCTTTGCATTATACCCTTCGTGGGGAATTTGGGGCTTTTCAATCCGGATATGGATATTCTCAATACCCTTGGGCGATTCCTTTTGTAAAGCAGCGGCAATGTCTGAGGCCAGCGTTTCGAGCAAGTGTCGCTCTTTTCGTGCTTCACTTTCAACAATATCTACCAGATGCGTGTAATCAAGTGTGCGGGAAATATGATCCGAATCAGCTGCCATGCGAAGTTTTACACGAACACTGATCAGCAGCTTTACCCCTGATTTTCGCTCAAATTCATGCACGCCGATAGGACTATGCACTTCCTGACTGTCTAAAAAAACAACAAACATGCTATCAATGTAGTTAAGTATTGATGTACAAAAAAACGGAACAATGTACCTTTGCAAACAAATAAACGAAATGCAGGCACAAAATCTCGACGAACTGTATGCCTCGAACAGAGGAAAAGACAACTACCAGGCACCCGACTTTATCGGAGTGGATGATTTGCTTAGTGAAGAACAGAAGCTCATTCGTGCTTCGGTTCGTGACTGGGTAAAAAAGGATCTGTCACCCATTATTGAGTACTACGCGCAGCGGGCAGAATTTCCGCACCATATCATTCCCGGACTTGCCGGTGTAGGCGCTTTTGGTCCACAGCTTCCCGCGGAATATGGATGCGGAGGTATGGATTACACCACCTACGGCATTATCATGATGGAACTGGAAAGATGCGACAGCGGCATTAGAAGCACGGCCAGCGTTCAGGGAAGCCTAGTAATGTATCCCATCTACAAGTTCGGCAGCGAAGAGCAGAAAAGAAAATACCTGCCCAAGCTCGCCTCAGGCGAAATGATGGGCTGTTTCGGACTTACCGAACCCGATCACGGAAGCAATCCCGGTGGCATGACCACAAACTTTAAAGATGCAGGCGATCATGTGATACTTAATGGTGCCAAAATGTGGATATCCAATGCACCTTTTGCCGATGTAGCCGTTGTGTGGGCAAAAAACGAAGAAGGGAAAATTCACGGCCTGATAGTTGAAAGAGGCATGGAAGGATTCACCACTCCTGAAACCCACAATAAATGGAGTTTAAGAGCCAGTGCAACCGGCGAACTCGTTTTTAACGATGTGAAAGTTCCCAAAGAGAATATTTTACCCGGTGTAACCGGCCTCAAAGGTCCGCTTACCTGCCTCAACAGCGCGCGCTATGGTATCAGCTGGGGTGCACTGGGCGCTGCTATGGATTGCTATGACACAGCTTTGCGTTACAGCAAACAAAGACATCAGTTTGGCCGTCCCATTGCAGGGTTCCAGCTTCAGCAGAAAAAGCTGGCCGAAATGATTACCGAAATTACCAAAGCACAACTGCTGGTATGGCGCCTGGGACAACTCATGGACGCAGGTAAAGCCACGCCTGCCCAGATTTCGATGGCCAAAAGAAACAATGTGGAAATAGCCTTGAATATAGCCCGCGAAGCCCGCCAGATGCTGGGTGGAATGGGTATTACAGGCGAATATCCCATCATGAGGCACATGGCCAACCTGGAAAGCGTGGTGACCTATGAGGGTACCCATGACATCCATCTGCTGATACTGGGTCACGAAATTACCGGCGAAAACGCTTTCACCTGACAGCACTGATTTGCGGTTTAGCTTGCCATATCGATGCCTAGGCATTATTGCGGTTCTGCTGACTACCGAAGCATTCGCTTACACCAACAAACCTGTGCTGGTGAATTTAAACATCAACAGGCAAAGTGATTCTATGGGGTTTAATGTGGTATATGAACTGCAAAACCATTGCTATAAATATATCCTAAGCGGATCACTCAAATTGTGGGATTCTCCTCAGAAAAATATACGCATCTCTCCTGCTGCACTTCAGGCAATCGAACAGTCTTCCGACACCCGCTTTAATAAGACTGCCAATGTTTTTCTGCACGAATTCTGGAGCAGCGGCAGAAATAAAACAACCTTCACCATAACCGGGATTTCATTTATCAATGACGGGCCAAAGGGAAAGGTAAGTTACGGTTACATCGATCTTCAGGAAAGCTGGAACCTGCTGGCAGGCGTTATACTGGAATGCAATGTGAATGGACCTGCCCGTATTAAGCTCACCGACGCTCTCTACAGTAGAAACTACAACTTTAATGTAGTGCAGTTTGGAAGGCAAACATTCAGCAAAAATCCGGAAAGCGCCATAAAGACACGCGACAAAGCATTTTATGGCAGACGTGAAATTGAAGGGTTGTATACCATTCCGCAAACCAAGGATGTCTATTACAAAATCATCGCACATGCAGAAGATTCGGATGATCCGGGAACCATGATCGTTTCTAATTTACAGCGTTTTCTGAATGAAAACAGGGATGTCCTGTTCAATATGGGAGCCGATAAGTATTATGACTACAAAACCTTAAAAACAGATGTAATGGTTACCGGTGTTGAATTCCACGAAGAGTGGAAACAGCGTTCAACAGGAATTGAATACGAAGTAAAGAACATTACCATCTACATCAACAACAAACCTCTGAATACGGTAGCGGCTAACGTTATTTACAGCTGGGGTTTGCTTTATCGTTTTAAAACAATGGAAGATCTCGTTCAGGAAAAATCCTATGATCTGGTGCTTACCCGAATTAACAGCACTCTCATCCCTGAATGGGATTCACACAAGTACCTGAAAGCCCTGAATGTTTACAACTGGTCTCAGGTAAGCAGATATGTTCAATTTTATTAAAAAGTAGAAACACACATGTACAAAATCAAATTTGGAACCGACGGCTGGCGTGAAATTATAGCCGATCAATTCACCACTGCCAATGTTCGCAAGGTCGCCATGGCTACAGCCAAATGGCTGCTGAAGCAATCCGATAAACCTGTTTGTGTTGTAGGACACGATTGCAGGTTTGGTGGCGAAATGTTTGCCGAAGAGACCGCACGAATCTTGGCCTCTCAGGGTATAACCGTACATCTGGCCAAAGGGTTTGTGAGTACACCCATGGTCAGCCTGGGCGCAAGAAACATGAATGCACATGCGGGAATAATTATCACTGCGAGCCACAACCCGCCGTCATACAATGGCTACAAAATCAAGGCCGGCTATGGTGGTCCGGCAACCCAGTCTGTAATCGATGAAGTGGAAAATCTCATTGGCGACAGGGAAATTTCGCCTGCCCTTCCGCTCATGCATTATGAAAAAATGGGAGAAATTGTATGGATTGATCTAGAAAGTCAGTACCTCGATCATGTAAGAAACCATTTTGATATGGATGCCTTGCAGTCCGTTTCTTCAGGACTGGTGTATGATGCCATGTATGGCGCCGGACAAAATGTAATAAAGAAGCTGCTGCCGGCCGCTACCCTGCTGCATGCTACACACAATCCCGGATTTGAAGACCGCGCTCCTGAACCTATTTCAAAAAACCTGCCCGAAATTTCGGAATTAATTGCCTCAAACGACAAGTTCATCTGCGGCCTTGCTACCGATGGAGATGCAGACAGAATTGGTTTTTTTGATGAAAAAGGCAGGTTTGTGGACAGCCATCACCTTATATTGCTGCTGATCAATTACCTTACCGATTACAAAGGGTTTTCAGGGAAAGTAGTTAAGAGTTTCAGCGTAAGTGACAAGGTAGAGCAATTATGCAAACTGAAAGGTTTGGAAAGCATTACCACAAAAATCGGATTTAAATACATTTGTGAGTACATGGTTACCGGTGATGTCCTCATTGGCGCTGAAGAAAGTGGCGGTATTGCCATAAAAGGACATATTCCTGAGCGCGACGGAATCTGGATGGGGCTTGTTTTGCTGGAATATATGGCCAAAACAGGTAAAAGCATATCGGCACTTATCTCAGACATATACAGTTCCATCGGTTCTTTTGCGGTAGAACGCTACGACCTGCATTTGGATCAGGAAACAAAGGACAATATTGTAAACCAGTGCAAAGCCGGCGACTACGCAACTTTTGGAAGCTACATTGTTCAGTCTATTGAAGATACCGACGGTTTTAAATTCAGGTTGGGCGATGCCGGCTGGGTAATGATTCGTCCAAGCGGCACCGAACCAGTGCTGAGAGTATATGCGGAATCTGTGAATTCTGCTGCCGCTTTTACCATACTTGATGCGGTAAAAAATGCCATTTTAAGCTGATTGCAAAAAAATTTCAAGTATATCATATTCAATATTTTATTGGCTTTAGCTTCAATAAATAATACATGTTACGGAGATAGTGCATGCAGTATAAAGAAATTACCCCGAAAAACGTGGATTGGACTTTCCTGCATGACGATTGGCACACATGTGGCACTATACCAAACCTGGTACAAAAACGAACAACAAAGCAGGTTTCACTGGATTAACGACAATCGAAACTGGTTGCAGATGGATAAAGCCGGACACATTTTTGGTTCCTATTTCTCCGCAACTGCAACCTCCGCAGCATTCAGACACGCTGGGTATAATCATCGAAAGAGCGCCTTACTTGGAATGGGTTTCAGTCTTGCTTTTCAAATGCCTATTGAGTATTTTGATGGTAAAAGCAGTGCCTGGGGCGCCAGTAGCGGAGATATGATTGCCAATACCGCCGGAACATTGGCTGCAGGAATTCAAAACTGGCTATGGGGCAACCCGCGCATTCCCATCAGGGTAACTTTTCACAAGTCCCCATTTGCCTCGCAAAGACCCGAAATGCTTGGCAGCATTATACCTGAAAGAATGCTGAAGGACTACAACGGTCAAACCTACTGGCTTGATCTGAATCCGGAAAGAATGAAAATCAGGCCGGGATTTTGGCCGCGCTGGCTGGGTGTCAATCTAGGTTACGGTGCAGAAGGAATGCTTGGCGGTAATGACAACGTATGGACCGCCGCAGATGGCAATATCAGGGATTACAGCCACATTAGCCGCTACAGACAATATTATGTGGGACCAAGCATTTCACTGGGTTACCTGAAAAAACATCCTAAAAAAGCTGTAAGGATTATAGCGCATATTACCGATAAAATAAGATTACCACTGCCAGTGATTGAATTTAATGGCAAAAGAGGTCTGAATTTCCACCCGCTCTACTGGTGATAACTTGCCCTCAATTACCTATCATTGCAATCCGATGAATGAGCCCGTACAGATAGATGTGGAAAAGGTCTTTAGAGACAAAAATCCGCGTCTGGCCCGTCTTATCCCAGGTTTTTTTTTCCGATGGATAAGAAAAACACTGCATGAATCTGAGATAAACGGCTTTCTTCGTGCTGAGTCTTCTACCACCGGGGTTGCCTTTGCCTGCAATATACTTAATGCTTTTGGCGTGCATCACGATGGTGACGGACATGAACATTTACCCGCTGAGGGCGGTGCCATCGTTGCGGCAAATCATCCCCTTGGAGGCATGGATGGTATGATTATGCTTTGTCAGGCTGCCCGCTCCCGGCAGGATGTCAGTTTTATTGTGAATGATATCCTGTTAAATTTTCCTCAATTTAATGATGTTTTTATTGGTGTAAACAAAACCGGCACCAAAGGCCGCGAACAGTTAAAGAAAATTGAGGAGGTTTACGCATCCGACAGGCTGGTACTGATCTTTCCGGCAGGACTTTGTTCCAGACGCAGCAATGGTGTAGTAAAGGATTTGGAATGGAACAAAGCTTTCATCAGCAGGGCCATAAAGTATCAAAAACCGGTAATCCCGACACATATTACGGGCCAAAACTCAAACTGGTTCTACAATCTGGCCAATTTCCGCAAACATTTGGGTATTAAAGCCAACCTGGAAATGTTTTACCTTGCAGATGAAATGTTTAAGCAAAAGGACAAAAAAATCCATGTACGCTTTGGCAAACCCATCCCTCACACAGTATTCGACAGCCGTTACAGCCAGCACCAATGGGCACAGCTTTTGAAAGACTATGTATACACACTTCGCGAGAATCCCTCAGATTTTGAAACCTTTATTGCCAAAAACCCATAGCCATTTGGTGTTTCTTTCTTAAACTTGCAAACAAGATGATGCCAATCATACAAAAAGTGCCCCTGGAGAACCTGCTCGAAGAATTGACTGAGGACATTTTTGTCAGGCCAACCAACAATATTGGCAATCACATATATATTTTCGACGGCAACAGTAAACCTGCCCTGATGCAGGAAGTTGGCCGCCTCAGAGAATGGAGTTTCAGGGAAGCCGGCGGAGGCAGCGGAAAACCCACTGATATTGATGAATTTGACCTGGGCGAAAAACCCTACAAACAACTCATTGTGTGGAATCCGGAGGATAAAGAAATTGTGGGAGGCTACCGATTTCAGCTTTGTGAAGATGCCCGTAAAAACGACGGCAGCTTTCACCTGAGCACCACAGAAATATTCGAATTCAGCCACTTATTAAAAGAACGCTATTTTCCTTACACCATAGAACTGGGAAGAAGTTTTGTTCAACCACAATATCAACCCAGCGCAGAGAACCGGAAAGGATTATTTTCACTGGACAACCTGTGGGACGGTCTTGGGGCCCTTGTAGTCATTTATCCCCATATTCAGTATTTTTTCGGTAAGGTAACGATGTACACCCATTTCAACCGAACCGCCAGGGATTTAATACTATGTTTTATGCACCACTATTTTCCGGACAAAGAGAATCTGGTAAAGGTACCCAGCCCGGTCGTAAATGAAACTGATTGTTCTGCCTTTCTCACTGAAATCGCAAACTTGCCATACAAAGATGGCCACCGTCTTTTAAATCAAAAGGTCAGAGAGCTTGGTGAGAACATTCCGCCCCTGTTCAACTCCTACATGAACCTGAGCCCCAGCATGCGTACTTTCGGCACCGCTATCAATCATCATTTTGGCGATGTGGAGGAAACCGGAATTATGGTAAATATTGAGGATATCTATCCTTCGAAAAAAGACAGGCACATTAAATCCTATCTTGATTACATCGCCGGTGCTATGGATGCCGGACAATGATTTGTCCGGTCTGCAGATAATCCTGCTTCTGAATCCGGTACACATACATTCCATTGCTGATTTCGGAAATATTTACTGATAAGTTTCCGTTGCCGGGGATTGACTTCGCTGCCTGTGTTATCCTTCTGCCCTGCATGTCAAACAGCTCAAGGTTCACTAATCCTTCATTTCCTGTCAAATTACTAATGTTTAAAACACTGCCCGCCGGATTAGGATACAACAAAAAGCGTTTATCATTGCTGCCGGATTGCCTTGTGTGATTCATACTCAAACCCATTTTAACAGCGTCCAGCGCATTGATGCGGCCATAGCCGAAATTGTTGTTGCTGTCATTTCCGGTAAGATTATCGCGAATGGCTGTAGCACGAAGAATCAGACGAACGTCATTCAGATTTAGTTCCGGGTTGGCTTCCAGCATCAATGCCACAATACCGGCTACATGCGGTGCAGCCATACTCGTTCCGCTAAACATGGTCCAGTATTGTGTTTCTCCGTTAAACTGACTTTGATACAAGGTGCTTTCAGCCATCCAGGGTGCAAATTGTTTATTATTGACAGCGGATGCAACCAGCTGTCCGGGTGCACCGATGTCAGGCTTCATTCGTCCATCGGGTGTAGGACCTCTGCTGCTGAAACCGGATATTTCACCTACTTTAAGCCAGTTTTGGGCACGGTATGTTCCTGAAAAATCTATCCAGTTATTGCGATTCACATAAGATCCTACCGACAGCGTCTGTTTTCCGGTACCGCCATTCTCGCTCATGCTTCCGGCTGAGGTCCCGCTAAGATATTTGCCGGAATAATCGTTTCCTTTTACCCTGTCGAGAAATGAACCGCTGGTCCAGCGATAAACCTGGCCGCTATTCCAGCCGTGCACGGTACCCTTGCCCGTTACACCAAGTCTGATGCGGCATTTTGCTGCATTGGAGGAGGTAATCAACGCCAGAATATTCGGTTTTTGGTTATTTATATAGCTTTTCTGACACGAAAATGTGTACTCAAGGGTATCTGTTCCATTTACAACCTTTTTTCTTACCAAAGCACCTCCGGAGGCGTAAACAAAGGGCTCTGCCACAAGAAGATTGCCCAATGTATCAAACAAGGAAATATTCAAACCCAAATCCTCGCCGGGAGCCCCCCAGAAATCGCAGTAAACACTTTCACTGCGATAATCCCTGCGGTTTCTGTCTACCACAAAAGTATAGGCAGTATCGCCCTTGAGCGAAGTACTTACGTGCATTTGATTTCCTGCGTCGTTGCCATTGGCACCCACAATGATTTTTCCTTTGCCGGAAAAGGATTCAACCGCTTTATCAAATATAGAAGTCCCGTCATGGGGGCCTGTGTGCATTCCCCAACTGAGATTGGTAACTGCCGGCTTATTTCGCGATGCGGCATAATCAAAAACATATTTGTAGGCGTCGATGATGGTGGGATTAGCAACCACATAATCTCCCAGGGCACTGCCCTGCAAGGTATCATTGCTGTATTTGATGGTAACAAAAACCATATCGGATTCGGGTGCCATTCCCCGAAACTTCAGGAGAGGCGTGGTAAATCCTGAACCCGAAGAAATACCAGCCACATGCGTTCCATGCGTGCCATCATCGTCTCTCGCCGATTGAATAACAGAAGGCGATGAAAACTCGGTTCCATAGGTGAATCCTGCAGGCGATGTTCCGCTATTATTACCCTGATGCCAGAATTTTTTAACCCTGTATACGGTGCCATCCGAATTGTAAAACGTAGGATGATTGGTTTGAAATCCAATATCCACAATCCCAACAATCACATTTTTACCTTTGAAAGAAGCAGGCAGGCCATTATTGAGACCGTCATGCACCTGATTAACGCGAGAATGCACCCTTGCCGTATCATTGAGCGGACGCAAAGAATTTAATCTTCCTGCTACGTCGCAATACGCTATGCAAGGATCAAAAGCAATATTCTTAAATTGCTTATAATCAGTCTTTATAAACTGTATATTTGAATAAACACTTCCGGTTCCCTGAACAATACAATCCGCTTTCTTCCATTGAATTGTAATCCAGTGTTTTCCATCGGAATCTGGTGGAAACAATCTACCCGGACCTTCCTCCAAAAACAGTGTGGCCATGGGCGATAGCGCTTCATTGACGGGCCTTGAGATTTCGTGCTGAGCAAAAATCTGCTGCCATCCAAGTAACATTAGCAGCATAAAACCAATTCTGTTGGGCATATCTGCAAATTTCGGTTAAAAGCACTCTCCTTTCGCCGTTACCTGCTGATTTTACAAGTCAGTTACAATTTATCTTTAAAATAAACCATCAATGCCAGACCTTTTTTCACATAGTTGGGATCATGGGTTTTACTGACACCGCTGGCGGGCATGGTTCTTCCGGTATTGTGAAGATGAAAGGCATTTCTGTAATCTCCTTTGCGCAGAAACTTTCCGTAAGCCTCATTTATCCATTTGACTCCCCAGTAGGTTGCGTTATCCTCCCGCAAGTCTTTGATTTTAATATCGTACAGCAGACATTTATATCCCATTAATTGAAATGGCCCCCAGCTGGTGGCCAGATTTTGCAATGCTTCATCGCCGGCGTGCTTTAAATCGGCGGTTTTTACATGTTCATACTGCTTCCTGATTCCCATTTTTACCAAACGCAGCCTGGCATATACATGTTTTTCATAGCGTGAACCTGCCGGTTTTCTTCCACCAGATTCCAGCATGCACAATGCTGCGAGATATTCCGGTGCAATATTAAATTCCTTGCCCAGCGCTTTGAAATCATCGCCATAGTTATCAATCACCGCCTGTTTTCCAAAATATTCACCTACCGGACCATCGGCAAAGCTTCGCCACCAGTAACCCCTGAACAACACCAGCGCGAGGCATAACAACACAACCACTGCAACCAGCATTAGCCCAAGTCCTTTGTTTGTTCGGGATCCCACCGTTCAAAAATAGCAAAATTGCTTGTTACATTTGCAGCATGACAGACTTGGCGTGGCTGGAAAGAACCCAACTGCTGATCGGAGAAGAGCAACTCATTCAGCTCAACAGAAGCAGTGTATTGATTGTCGGGCTTGGCGGAGTAGGCAGTTATGCCGCAGAATTTGTATGCAGGGCCGGCGTAGGAAACATTACCATTGTAGATGGCGATGTGGTAGACGTAACCAATAAAAACCGGCAGCTTCCTGCATTAAGCAGTACGGTCGGAAAATCCAAAGCGGCCATTATGGCTGAGCGGATGATGGATATTAACCCGAATCTGAAATTAACGGTGATTGACACCTTTCAGCGTCCTGAGGACACGAGTGCCATGATTAACCAGAATCGATATGATTACGTCATGGACTGCATTGACAGCATTTCTCCCAAAGTGTACCTTATTCGCAGCTGTGTTGAACATAAACAGCGTTTTATCAGCAGTATGGGTGCAGGCGGAAAAACAGACCCATCAGCCGTTACTGTTGGAGACGTCAGTGAGTCATACAACTGCCCGTTTGCCCGTTTGGTAAGAAAAAGACTGCACAGACAAGGTATTTATCGGGGTTTTAAAGTGGTTTACAACCATGGCCCACTCTACAGAAACAGCCTCAAGCTGACCGATGGCTCCAACTTTAAAAAATCATTTTACGGTACCATTTCATTTATGCCTGCCCTGTTTGGGCTTAGGATGGCTGCAGAAGTTATCAACGATCTGAGGGAACTTTAGACCTAAGGTAACTTTAGAAATTTTCGTATATTCGCAATCGACATAATTGAAATAGACATGAGAAAAACATTCTTCCTTCTTTCTGTGAGCCTTGTTGTGTTTGCAGTAGCGTGTAAAGATGAGAAAAAAGCAGAACCCAATTACCCCAGTATTGAAGGTAAAACGGTCAGACAAATTCTGATGATGCAGGACTGGAAATTTAGTGAATGGGCCGACAGCGTGGAAAATGCGGAGGTTTGGCTGGATCAGATGGAGCCATGCATGAAAGATGACGTATTTAGCTTTATCAGCACTACAAAATATAAAGTTATCGAAAACACCAACAATTGCTATCCTCCAGATCCCTCCTATGAAGTGAATTACAGCATGGCCTCAGATAATTCAAACATTGTAAGATTCTTCGACAACACTGACTGGGAACTCATTTCAAAAAGCAATGCCAGATTGGTTTTCTGGAAGAGCTATAACTCCGGATTGGAACAGCACTATCAGAAATTAGTTCTTACAAGAAATTAATTACCGGTTATAATTTTCTTGCCGGTAGCGGCAGGCAAATTCTTCGGATCAATGGCTAAAGCGGCGTTGTAATCTTGCAGCGCCGCTTTTTTGTTGCCCATTTTTTCGTTTGCAGTGCCGCGCATGGCATAGGCATTGGCATTCTTCTCTTCCAGCAATATGTAGGCATTGCATAATTCCAGGCATTTGGGAAATTGTGATTTGGCCATCGCAATAAAAGCTGTATTGTACAACGCTAGTTTATGAGCAGGGTTGATAAGACGCGCCTTGTCGTACATAGACGTTGCTTTATCGTATTCACCCCGCTGTTGCAGAAAAAAGCCCTTGCCATAGTAGGCTTCATCTGATGTTTCATTTATAGCAAGTGCTCTGTCATAATACTGCAGGGCCAAATCATTGTCCCGCAACAAATACATGGAAGCAATCTGCATTACGGCATCGTAATGCTGCGGATTGAGCTGCAGTACTTTTTCAAAATGCTGCATGGCTCTAAGTGTATCTTTTTGTTCCTTGTAGCCCATTCCTTTAAAGAAGATTGCCTTGTCGGCATACTCCGGCTGGTTTTCAAGTTTCTCAAAAGCTTTTATGGCCTGGCCGTAATCCTGTCGGTAAAGCAACAGCTTGGCCAGGGCAAATTCAGCTTCGTAAAAATCCTTCTTAAGCACTGTGGCTTTCTTAAGATGAAACATGGTTTGTATGGGGTTGGCCGAATCCTTTAACAGACAAGTTTCACCCAGCCGGAAATGATACAGCGCGTTATTACTGTCAAGCTTAACAGCCGTTTCAAAATCAAGGATGGCGTCGTTTAGTTTTTTCTGATAGTAGAACGCATTTCCCCTTTTGTAATATAAGTCTGCATTGAAGGGATCCTGGTTTATTTTGGCGGATACGTCTCTTATATCCTTGCTGAAGGAAGTATCACTTTCAGAGATATAACGACCCGGCACATCCTGCTTGCATGAAACAAAAAGTGCTAAAGCAAAGAATACTGTAATAATCCTTGTGAACATGCTGCAAATTTAGGTTGAGTAAGGGTAGCAATAAATCAGCCGGTTGTAATTATTGTGTATTGTTACTCAGACAACTGCACAGACCCTATAAAATTGAGAAAATATGGATATTAATTTCCTCTTTATTTGTGCCCGGGACGGGAATCGAACCCGTACTGCCATTGCTGACAACAGGATTTTAAGTCCTGCGCGTCTACCTATTCCGCCACCCGGGCAACGCGGCTGCAAATGTAAGGCAAACAATCCAAAAAGACAGAGCGGAAACAGATTAAAGCCTACATTTATCTGTAAAAATGCAAAATTCCACATCGCTGTTCAACCCTGTGAATAGAATAAACCAATTATCGTTAGTTTTGCAGGGCTATGGATCTGGTAGAAGCAAAATTAAATAACGGAAAACAGAGGCACCCATGGGAACTGGCGCGCTTTGAGATAGTATGCAAACTCTCCGGGTCACTTCTGCAAAAGCTGAATGAAACTGGTGGGTTTTTACTGGATGTTGGGTGCGGCGACACCTGGTTTATTGAGCAGTTGTCTTCAAAATACCCCGGTATTCAGGTGGTGGCAGTAGATATTCTCTTTACCGATGAAGACCTGAAGTATTTTAAGGAAAAATACAATGGCACTTCTATCAGTGTATTCAAAACCATGGATGATGCCCAGCGATTTCTGGGTGATAAAATGGCAGGCGCTGTTTTATTGCTGGATGTGATTGAACACATAGAAAATGACATTGAGTTCATGGAATGGCTTGGAAAATTTGCCTGCATTGGAAATGAAACTCAGTTTGTTATAACTGTACCGGCATATCAGTGGCTATTTAGCGCCCACGATGTTTTTCTGTATCATTATCGCAGGTATACCAATACGCTGCTGAATGGAAATCTGGAGAAAGCCGGGTACACCAAACAAAAGATCGGTTATTTCTTCCTTTCTCTTTACCTCGCCAGGATCATCGTTTGGTGTAAAGAAAAAGTAATCGGACGGAAAACAGATGCTACCGGTGTGGGAGCATGGCAAGGCGGCGCCGCAATTACCGGTCTGGTAAAAACTGTGCTTATGTTTGATTTTTACTTTAGTCAGTTATTTAGGTTATTTGGCATTAGACTGCCGGGATTAAGCAATTATATCATTTGCAAAAAATCTGCGTAATCATACCCTGCTACAACGAAGAAAAAAGGCTCGATACCCGCGCCCTGAAAGCCTATTTGTCGGCCAATCCGAACGTCTTTTTTCTGGGTGTTAATGATGGAAGCCGCGATGCAACGGCAGAATTACTTAAGGAATTAAACCTGGAGTTTCAGGAACAGTTTCAGTTTTTAAACCTGCCACAGAACGCCGGAAAGGCTGAAGCCGTAAGGCAAGGTATGCTCAAAGCTGCTAGAAACGAACAGTTTGACTACATTGGTTACTGGGATGCAGACTTTTCAACTCCGTTACATGAAATAAACCATTTTGTTGAATTTTCCGGTGGCCAATTGACACACGCACTTATCATGGGCAGCAGAATTGCCCGTCTCGGAAGCAACATAAAGAGAAAACCGCACCGACATTACCTGGGACGCATTTTCTCAACACTTACAAGCCAGATGCTTGACTTGAAGGTTTACGACACACAGTGCGGTGCAAAACTGATTGCCCGCGATTATATAGATGCGCTGCTGACCGAACCCTTTGTTTCCAAATGGTTTTTTGATGTAGAAATACTGGCTAGACTTATCAAAAGTTACGGCAGAGACAAGACATACAAGATGGTACTTGAAATTCCCTTGCTGGAATGGCATGAAATAGGCGGATCTAAACTAAAAATAATCGATTTCATTAAAGTTCCGCTTGAACTGTTAAAAATTAAAAGATTTTATAAAATCTGATTTTTGAGCTAAAATAAAGTCAAACCCCATCGGGATTTGTTATTTTTGCCTTCCACGCATGAATAAAAAAGCTCAGAATCCGGCACCCAAAGCGGCAAACATAGCCTATCCGGTCCTTCCCTTCTACGGCAAACATGCCGGTGAAAACCAGGCTCTCTCTTTCAGCGAAAGAGCGCTTGATTTTTTATCGAATAACACCGATGAAGCTCATTTAATCATATCATTTACGGCAGTAAACGCTCCCGGATTGTCTGATTTTTGCACAAGGCTGGAGAACATCACGGATGCTTTCGACGCCCATATAGCGATCCCGGCAAAACATAAAAACAGCCTGTCATCGTGGACCACGGGAATTCGTGAGCAGGAATTACAAACACCTTTCATTTGCATCAGCAGGGAATTACTTGAATCGCTATGCCATTCTGGTCTGAATATCAATGAAAAATATGAATTGCTTTTTGGACTCCGAAAATCAGCCCGCGACTGGAACTTCATTGAATGCAGCCTTTCGGATAAAATGGAAAGTGCGCCCACCTGGAAAAAAAGAATTGCAGCAGTTATCAGATATGCAAATCCGCTGAATTTCAAAGGAAACCCGGCAAGGCATCTGTTCACAGCCCTTTCTTTATTGGTATTGATAACAATAACCTCCCTGAGCAAAGATGCGGGCATCAGCGGAGATGAATTTATTCAGTACAATTGGGCCGATACCGCCATTATTCCATATTTCACGGAAGACAAAGAAGATGCACTGTACGATAAAAGCGAGCTCCACATGGAAAACTATGGCAGCAGCTTTGATACGTTTACGGCCATGCTGGTAAGAATTACCGGCACAGATGAAATCTTTCAGCTGAGGCATTTCTGGAATGCAGTGATGGGCTTTTTATGCATTCTGTTCGGCGGACTCATGGTGCGATACCTGACCAAAAGCTGGATATGGGGCTGCATCGGAATGGTGCTGTTATTTTTTACACCCCGGTTACTGGGTGATTCACTTAATAACCCCAAAGACATACCCTTTGCGGCAGGATACATCATTGGTTTGTATTATGCCATGTTGTATTATGGCAAAAACGGAGGAAGAATCGGACAGGCTGTCGGTATTGTTATTGGAACCGGGCTTGCCATCAGTATACGTGTGGGCGGTTTTGTGCTGATTCCTACCATTGCACTCTTTGCCGGTCTCAGATATATAGAAAATATCGGTCTGTCTAATTTCTTAAAATTTCGCTGGAAGGGCATCCTACCCTACATCCTCTCATTCGCACTTATCGGACTGGGTTCCTTTTTGGTGGGAATTGCAGCGTGGCCCTATGGCCTGGATGATCCGTTTACCAATCCTTTCAAGGCATTGGATGCATTCACCAAATTTCCGGTAACCCTTAGGCAATTGTTCGAAGGAAAACTGACGGACAGCAGCATGCTGCCACCGTATTACCTGGTTAAATACCTCCTTATAACCACGCCATTGATTTCATTGCTCGGATTGTTGCTGTACTTCATTTTTGGATTATTCAACAGGAAAAACTATAGCCATGCCCTCATGATTGTATTTTTTGCTGCTGCATTTCCGGTTTTTTATATATGGTTCCAAAAATCCAATGTATACGGCGGCATGCGCCAGATTATGTTTGTGGTTCCCTGCATAGTTGTTTCTGCTACGGCTGGTTTTGCCATGGTAGGAAAGATGTTCACACGGATTAATATCCTAAAATGGATTCTTCCGGCACTGGTGCTGGCAGGAAGTATCCCTCCTGCCGTCCATACCATTAAAAATCATCCCCTTCAATATATCTACTTTAATGAAACCGTAGGCGGAACCAAAGGTGCATACGGTGAGTATGAAATGGATTATTACCTTGCATCGCTAAGACAAAGTACAGAGTGGTTTCTTGAAAATGTGGCGCGTAAAAACCCGGATAAAAAGTTTACCGTGCTTTCCTACGGCATGAATCACGTGAAGTATTACTGCAGAAACGATAAAAATGTGCATGTTGGTTTTACCAGAGCTGATGAGAGAAGCAGCATGAACTGGGATTACGCCATTTTTTACAATGGTTTCACCGATAAATCCAGGCTTACAAACGGGGCTTATCCACCGGTAGGAACCGTTTACGCGCCTATGGTTGACGGTAAGCCAATGGGATGGGTAGTAAAAAGACCTTCCTTTGATGACCTGGATGGATATAAGGCACTCGAAAAAGAAAAGAATTTTGGACTTGCGCTGCAAAAATTCAAATCATATCTTACCATTGATGGCAAGAACTCTGAAGTATACCTTTATCTGGCTAATGCCTTTGCGGGTCTGAATAACCTTGATTCCGCCATATGGGCTGCAGAAAAATCGTTGTCCATTTATCCCGAATACAACAGGGCTTTGATGACCCTGAACTCATTCTACGCAGGAAAAGCGCAATGGGACAAAGCCGTAAAAACGATGGAGCGTTACACAAAAACACGTCCCATCGACCCGGATGGATGGTGGATTCTGGCACAAATGCAGTTTAATAACCGGGATTACAAAGCTGCAGAAACAAGCTTGAGAAAAACCATTTCAATAGAAGCCCGCAATCCGGATTACTACCAGGTTGGCGTAAATATTTACCAGGCGCTCCGCGATAACTCAAATGCATCTTTATACTACGCTGCTTCCAGAGCAGGATCATCCAACCCCAAGGAGCAACAGGACGGCGTTTCGGCCATACAAAGTATTTACCTGGATATAACCGGTAAGGAGCTGGATCTGGGAGGAAATGAAGACGAAGACGAATAAACCGGTTTTAGGCCAGTAAATCGGACAGATTTCCCTTTTCGGCTATCACCATTTGCCCGCGGTCATTGCGCTGCAGCTTAGCACATTCCATGGCAACATCATGCTCAAAGAAATACAGGGTGTTGGCAGCATCCATTTCGCTGTAAAGTAGTTCTTTTTCCTGCATTACAACGAGTGGCTCAATGTCATACCCCATCGTATAGTGAACAGGAATATGGGCTGAGGAAGGAATCAGATCTGCACAATAAACCACCTTTTTCCCATTGATCGTAATTTCCGGTGTTGTCATTCCAATGGTGTGACCATTTACACTGCGAATACGCACATGGGAGGTTAGCAACTCACCGTGTTTAACAAAATTCAGCACACCGGCTTCCTGCAGCGGTAAAAAATTCTCCGGTAAAAATGAGGCCCTCTCCCGGGCATTGGGCTTTAAGGCATGATTCCACTGGGTTTCTGTCACATGATACGTTGCATTTGGAAATGCAGGCATCAATTTTCCTTCATTTGTTTTGATTACTGCACCGCCCACATGGTCGAAGTGCAGGTGAGTGAGCAATACGTCGGTAACATCATCATAGGATAAGCCAATGTTTTTTAACGATGAAACAAGTGAATAAGGACCATTTAAATAGTAATAACCAAAGAATTTTTCGCTTTGCTTATCTCCTATCCCGGTATCGATTAAAATTCTTCTGTCGCCATCTTCTACCAGCAAACAGCGCATGGCCCAGTTACACAGGTTTTTTTCGTCTGCGGGATTCAGGGAATTCCAAATTACTTTGGGCACCACACCAAACATGGCACCACCGTCAAGCTTAAAGTTACCCGAATGAATTACATGCAGTTTCATAGTTTAAAAATCGCCGTAAACATCGGTCAGTGCCTCATATCCGGTTTCTGTTATCAGTACGGTATGCTCATACTGGGCACTGAGTTTGCCATCGATGGTGCGGGCTGTCCAGCCATCTTTGCGATCGACTTTACAACGGGCTTTGCCTGCATTAATCATGGGCTCAATCGTAAAAACCATTCCCGGCTTCAGTATCGGTCCGGTATTTTTTTCGGCAATATGCGAAACCTCCGGATCTTCATGAAACTTGAGACCCACACCATGTCCGCAAAACTCATATACCACAGAATATCCGTGCTTGTGCGCATGTTCCGAAATATGGTAACCTATGTTGTTCAGATGATTGCCGGGGAAGCACTGTTCAAGTCCTTTTCTGAGACACTCTCTGGTCACATTCATCAGGTTCAAGGCATATTCACTGGCTTCACCTACTACATACATGCGGCAAGTGTCACCAAAATAGCCATCCAGTATGGTGGTTACATCCACATTAACGATATCCCCCCATTTCAATTCGTAGGAATTGGGCACACCATGGCATACCACATCATTGGGAGAAATACAGGAAGCGTGCTGATATCCTTTATATCCTTTGGTGGCAGGAATGGCACCTCTTTCCCGCATGAATTTTTCTGCTAAATCATTCAATGCCAGCGTGGTAATTCCCGGTTGAATGTGCGTTTCCAGAAATTTGAGTGTTTCGGCGGCAAGCCTACTGCTTTTCCTAATTCCTTCTATCTGTTCTGGGGTTTTAATAATGATTCCCACATTGCAAAATTACTATTAAAACAGCCCCTCGCGCGCAATTATTCCATAGAATTAGGTGCATTTCATATAAAAAAACGTAATTTCGCACCCCTAATTTTACAAAAACTCAATATGAACACTTCAATACTGTACCTGATTCCTGCCCTTGGTCTGGTGGGATTGATTGTGATGGCGGTAAAAAGCGCCTGGGTATCCAAGCAGGATGCCGGAGATGAAAAAATGCAAAACCTGGCCGGTAAAATTGCCCGCGGTGCGATGGCATTTTTACGTGCTGAATGGAAAGTGCTCAGTTACTTCGCTGTTATTGCCGCAGCCCTGCTGGCTTACAGCGGAACCATCAAGGAAGTGAATGGTATTAAAATCCATTCCCACTGGATCATTTCCGTGGCATTCCTTATCGGAGCATTCCTGTCGGCACTAGCAGGTTACTTTGGTATGAACATCGCCACCAAGGCCAACGTGAGAACCACGCAGGCGGCCAGAAGCAGCCTTTCCAAAGCCCTGAACGTATCTTTCAGTGGTGGAACCGTGATGGGATTGGGTGTTGCCGGTCTTGCGGTGCTGGGCCTCGGCGGACTCTTTATCGTATTTTATAACATGTTTTACGCGGGAAGCGGCGAAGCCATTACCGGCGACAAGATGAAAACCGTTATTGAAGTACTTACCGGATTTTCACTGGGTGCCGAATCTATTGCTTTGTTTGCCCGTGTAGGTGGCGGTATTTATACCAAAGCCGCAGACGTAGGTGCTGACCTGGTAGGAAAAGTAGAAGCCGGTATTCCCGAAGACGATCCCCGCAATCCCGCCACCATTGCAGATAACGTTGGCGACAACGTAGGTGATGTTGCCGGTATGGGTGCCGACCTTTTCGGTTCCTATGTAGCTACAATCCTCGCTACCATGGTTCTTGGACAGGAAATTTCGGTTACCGATAACTACGGTGGAATGTCTCCTATTTTGCTGCCTATGGTGATTGCAGGTATGGGATTGATTTTCTCCATCATCGGAACTTTCTTTGTTAGAATTAAAGACGATAACGGCAATGTACAGCAAGCCCTGAATTTGGGTAACTGGTCGTCCATTATCCTCACTGCCATTGCTTCCTACTTCGCAGTTACTATGCTGCTGCCCGTAAAAATGGAACTTCGTGGTGTTGAATTCACCTCCATCAGTGTTTTTTATGCCATTATAACCGGGTTGGTGGTAGGTGCCATCATGAGCTGGATTACAGAATACTACACCGCCATGGGCAAAAAACCCGTTCTGTCTATCGTTGAAAAATCGGGTACAGGACATGCTACCAATATTATTGGCGGTTTGTCTGTGGGCATGGAATCAACCGTAATCCCTATTATCACCCTGGCTGCAGGCATTTTTCTTTCGTACAATTTTGCAGGTTTGTATGGCGTTGCTATTGCAGCTGCCGGCATGATGGCCACAACGGCCATGCAGTTGGCAATTGATGCTTTCGGCCCTATTGCCGACAACGCCGGTGGTATTGCCGAAATGAGCGATTTGCCCGAAGAAGTTCGCGGCCGCACCGATATTCTGGATGCTGTGGGTAACACCACCGCTGCTACCGGAAAAGGGTTCGCTATCGCCTCAGCCGCACTAACCTCACTTGCTTTGTTTGCAGCATTTGTAGGTGTAGCAGGAATTTCCGGTATCGATATTTACAAAGCACCTGTTCTTGCCGCTCTTTTCGTAGGTGGCATGATTCCATTCATCTTCTCTGCACTGGCTATATCAGCTGTAGGTTCAGCCGCCATGGATATGGTGAAGGAAGTACGCCGTCAATTCCGCGAAATTCCCGGAATTATGGAGTACAAAGCAGAACCTGAATACGAGAAGTGCGTGGAAATAAGCACCAAGGCTTCCATTCGTCAAATGGTTGCTCCCGGTGCTATTGCGCTCCTCTCTCCTGTTTTGGTTGGTTTCCTTTTCGGACCCGAAGTCCTGGGTGGCCTTCTCGCCGGTATCACCGTTAGCGGTGTACTCATGGGTATTTTCCAGAACAATGCCGGCGGTGCATGGGATAACGCTAAGAAATCCTTTGAAAAAGGCGTTCAGATTGATGGTGAGACCTACTATAAAAAGTCAGAGCCACACAAAGCCTCTGTTACCGGTGATACCGTGGGCGATCCTTTCAAGGATACCAGCGGCCCCAGCATGAACATCCTGATTAAATTAACATCCATCGTTTCATTGATTATTGCACCCTACATCGCAGGTGGCAATGGTATTCTGGGTGGCAGCAACGAAAAGGACTGCTGCAAGGCCAAAACCGAGCAGTGTGGTGATAACCATGCTGCAGCTGCGAAGTGCGACATGAGCAAGTGTGCTACCATGACCAAGGATGAATGCGCAAAACACTGCGACAGCGTAGGATGCTCATCCGAAGAAAAAGCCGAATGTATGAAAATGTATGACAATAACGGCAAATACATCGGCAAAGAGGAAAAGCCCTGCTGTAAAGAATCACACTAAAATTTCAAAAAGGCCGCCTGCAAAAAGCGGCCTTTTTTGTTAGTACATTGTAAGACTTCATAAACCTTTATGATTTATAACCCTTCGCTGCCCATCATTAAATCTGGTTGGAAAGGAAACCCACTGGACAAAAAAGGAAGATTCCGCAATCATGAATATCCGCATATACCGAAATTCAAGGATGTGTGGCGCTGGCAAACCGGACCCAGGCCTTTCCAAAAAGAAAAGAAACTGGATTTGTGGAAGCCGGAAACGAATGCAGACAGCTTTTTCCGCAGAAAAAACGATGATTGTATTGTCTGGCTTGGGCACGCATGGTTTTTTATACGCTTAAACGGCATTTCCATGCTGGTAGATCCTGTTTTATTCAATGCGCGCTTTTTGAGACATCGGGTAAAGCAGCCCTACCCTCCCCATGCTTTTGGTGAGATTGACTACATCCTCGTTTCGCATGACCACAGGGATCACTGTGATGAAAAATCGCTAAAGAGACTGATGCGCCTGAATCCAAGAGCTACCCTGATTGCAGGTTTAAACATGGGAAAACTGCTCCGCAAGTGGGGACATAACCACATTGTTGAAATGGGCTGGTACCAGCAGTTTCAGGGATTTGACAATATCCGAATTACATACCTGCCAACACGGCACTGGAGCCGTCGTATGCTGCGCGACACAAATAAGCGTTTATGGGGCGCTTTTACCATAGAATCCGGCTCACGAACCATTTACTTTGGCAGCGACAGCGGCTACGGCAGTCACTACGAGGAACTGAACACGCTTTTTCCAAACCTGGATTATGCCATGCTGGGAATAGGTGCATTTCAGCCTGAGTGGTTTATGCAGCCCGTGCATATGTCTCCGGCAGAAGCCGTGCAGGCTTTCCATGATTGCGGAGCCAAACACCTCATACCCATGCATTACGGCACACTCGACCTGAGCGACGAACCTGCAGGATTGCCCATCCGATTGCTCAAAGAATCACATTCTGAAGGCAAAATCAACGGCAAACTTATTCTTCCCGGAATAGGGGAAACTTTGTGGGTTTAAAGGGATAAAATGTTCATCGAATCCGGTGCAGGTGATCTATCTTGCACCTTCTGTATTTATGTGCGCCAAAGAAAAATCAGAAACCCCGCTGATGAAACAGTATTACAGTATCAAGGGCCAATACCCTGGTGCTTTGCTCCTGTTCAGAGTGGGTGATTTTTATGAAACATTTGAAGAAGACGCACGCACAGCAAGCAAAATTCTGGGAATTGTACTTACCAAGCGCTCCAACGGTTCGGCTTCGGAAATAGACCTGGCAGGTTTCCCGCACCATAGCCTGGACGTATACCTGCCTAAATTGGTCAGAGCCGGACAAAGAGTAGCTGTCTGCGATCAGCTGGAAGACCCCAAACTTACAAAAACCATAGTAAAACGAGGCGTTACTGAGCTCGTAACACCCGGTGTTAGCTATAATGATAAGGTACTGGAGTCAAGGCAAAACAATTACCTGTGTTGCCTTTTCTTCCATCAGGACAAAGCCGGTGTGGCCTTTCTGGATATCAGTACAGGTGAATTTATGACCACCACCGCAGATGCAGAATCGGTAAAAAGGCTCATAAACGGCTTTAAACCCGCTGAAATCATAGCACCCAAAAGCCAGCAAAAAGCGGTGAATGAATTGCTCGGTGATCAGATTTTTAGCCAGTATCTGGAAGACTGGGTATTTCAAACAGAATATGCCACCGATAAGCTCTGTCGGCAGTTTCAGGCCACCTCGCTGAAAGGATTCGGCATCGCTGAAATGCCCGAGTCCATTATTGCAGCCGGTGCCTGCCTGCAGTATCTTGACAACACGCATCATACGCAGGTGAGCCATATTAAAGGCATTCACCGCATTGATGACAGTGAACATGTTTGGCTCGATGGATTTACGGTACGCAATCTGGAACTGCTGTATCCGATTTATCCCGGAGGAACACCCCTGATCGATATTCTAGACCATACCAAAACCCCTATGGGTAGCCGTTTGCTGAGAAACTGGCTCATTCTTCCGTTAAAAAAATCCGCTGATATTGCCTTCAGGCATGAGATTGTCGCGTTCTTCTGTAATAATCAGACCAAACTTGCTTTTTGCAGGGCTATAACCGAACGAATAGGCGATGTGCAGCGAATCATAGGAAAGGTAGCCCTTAACCGCGTAAATCCGAGGGAAATGCTGCAGCTTGGCAGAAGCCTGCAGGCCGTAAAAGAACTTACCAATAATTTACAGGATGCTCCCGCATCGGTTCAGGAGTTGTTGAAACTTATACAGGATGCCGATGCCATAATCACCAAGTTGCAAAGTACACTTTCCGAAGATGCTCCTGCCCTGCTCAGCAAAGGTGGCACCATCAAACCCGGCGTGCACCCGGAACTGGATGATTTGCGCAGTATTGCCTTTGGAGGAAAAGACCACTTGCTGGAAATTCAACGGCGCGAAGTGGAAAAGACTGGAATCAGCAGCCTGAAAATCGGCTTTAACAATGTATTCGGCTACTATCTTGAAGTTACCCACGCCCACAAAGACAAGGTGCCCGAAGATTGGATTCGTAAGCAAACCCTCACCAATGCGGAAAGATACATTACTCCTGAACTGAAAAGCTACGAAGAGAAGATTTTAAGTGCAGAAGATAAAATACTGGCACTTGAACAGCGTCTTTGGGACGAACTGGTAAACTGGATAGGCAACTACATATCCCTTTTGCAGCAAAACGCGCTTGTCGTGTCAAAACTTGATATTCTGATGGGATTTGCCAACTTGTCTGTATCACACAGATTTACGAAACCGGAAATGACGGAGGACCGCAATTTGCAGTTGATTGGCTGTCGTCATCCCGTAATTGAAAAGCAGCTTCCTCCGGATGAAAGTTATGTACCCAATGATATATCGCTCAATACCGATGAACAACGCATAATCATACTAACAGGTCCCAATATGAGTGGTAAAAGCGCTATCTTGCGCCAAACAGCACTCGCTGTTATTCTGGCACAAATTGGTTGCTTCGTACCATGTGAAAAAGCCATCATCGGCGTGGTTGACCGAATTTATACACGTGTTGGCGCCAGCGACAATATCAGCCTGGGTGAATCAACCTTCATGGTGGAAATGCTCGAAACCGCCAGTATTTTGAACAACATTAGCAACCGTAGCCTTATCTTACTGGATGAAATTGGCAGAGGAACCAGCACCTATGATGGTGTCAGCCTTGCCTGGAGTATCGCCGAATACCTGCAAAGCCATCCTTCAAAACCCAAAACCCTGTTTGCAACCCACTACCATGAACTGAATGAACTGGAAAGTAAAATGGAAGGGGTGAAAAATTATCATATCGCTATCAAAGAACAGGGCAACCGAATTGTTTTCCTCCGTAAACTAAAACCGGGTGGAAGTGAGCATAGTTTTGGTATTCACGTTGCACAGATGGCAGGCATTCCCAACAAGGTGCTTTTAAGAGCCAGCGAAATCCTAAACAGACTTGAAACTGACCGATCTTCCATCAGTGGCAGAAATACACTGAAAAACAACGCCGCCGTTCCGGTTTACCAGCTCAATATGTTTCAGGCTGAAGACCCCAAGCTTAAAGAGTTACAGGAAATCCTGAAAAAAATAGACGTGAATGCCATTTCCCCTATAGATGCATTGCTGAAACTACAGGAACTGAAAAACAAACTTTCCTAGAAAGTGTAATTACAACCCAGCGCCGGCAATAGTGGCAGCTGATTAACCCTGACGTTGTTTATGCGGTCAAAATAGAAGATATTGTCCCGGTTGTATACGTTGGTAACACTTAATACCATCTGAAACTGTCTGCTGTCCGGCAATTTCCAGGTTCTTTTGGCAGAGAAATCAAGCCTGTGATAGTATGGCAGTCTTCCGGCATTAATGCCACTATACAGTATACCAAGATCGCCATTACCGGAAACATAATCCGTACCCAAACCCTGCCCAAAATCAAACTTCTCATAATATCCCTGGGTCTGTGTAAACGGAAATCCGGAACCGAAGTTCCATCGCAGGCTCACCTCCGTAGATTTTGCCTTACCGGGCAAAGTGTAATTTACCAGGATATTCGCGTTGTGCCTTCTGTCAAAAATCGGCTGATAGGTGATCACACCATCAAACCGGTTCACGTAGGTAAGGCTATATACTGCCCACACATACCAGCGCTTATCCTCATACTTTATGGTTGCATCTGCACCGTAAGCATCTCCGGTTTCAATGATAAAGTCCTGACGCAATCGGGCGGGCTTGTTCTGGTTAAATAAATCGTCATTAAAGAGTTTATCCCGGTTGATATTGGTAATCTGATCAAACCTTTTGAAAAAGGCTTCCGTATTCACACTAATGCGCTTGGTTATCTGATACTCCATGCCTGCAACAGCATGACGGGCTTTTTGGAGCCGGTCTGTGACCGGTTTTCCGTTAAATGTGGCCGGCAAATTTTCAGGACCACTCAAAAAACCATAAAATAAATTCACCACATCCCTATCGCTGATGGCCGACAATAGATTCTGGCTGTATTTACCCACCGCAGCCTTTATGGAAAGCCATGGGAAAGGACTGTACTTGGCCTGAATTCTGGGCTCCAAACTACCATTTCCCAATGAGGCATAATGTTGCCAGCGTATGCCCGTTTCAGTGGTAAACTTCTTTCTTATGTATTTGTAGTTAGCAAACGTGTTGATTTCTGCTGTTGATTCTTTTTGCTGAATAAGCCTACTGTTGCTGTTATATAATACAAAGTCAGTTTGAAAACTATTCATCTCAAGTCCCCACTTGAACTGATCCTTTTTAAAATTGTAGGAAAAATTCATCCCAATATTAAAGCCACCAATACCACTTCTTCGGGGCAATCCATCCTTTTCAATCTGGTTAATTTCGTAATTGCTGTAAAGAAAATATCCGTCCAGTCGGGTTTTAGACTGATCCGGAACCACCAGGTATTTTCCGCCAAAACCACTGGAAACCCAGTTATATCGGGTAGTATTTGGAAAATCAACCCTATCAGTGAACCGAAAGCCGTATAAATTTGCATAACCGCCACCAGCACCGTTTAGGCTGAACTTGCCAAAAAGATCGCCAAAGTTGTATGGTAACTTATCAGGATTGGCATAATTGTACAATAATCGGGATGACTGTCTCAAAAATGAATTTCGGTATGACAATACAAAAGAGCTATTGCTATTGCCTTTACTGAATTTTTTCAGTGGGCCTTCCAGCAAAAATTTACCTGTAAATGTAGTAAGTCCGGTTTTGGCACTTAGCTTTTGCTTGTTTCCATCCCGGGTTCTCACATCTACAACCGCACTGATTCTGCCACCATATTGTGCACCAAATCCGGCAGTATGCACGTCGGCACTTTTTATCAAATCAGTTTCAAACACCGAAAACAGGCCAATGGAGTGAAAAGGATTGTAAATGGTCATCCCGTCGAGCATTACCTTGTTCATTATGGGAGATCCACCTCGTATGTAGAGCTGTCCCCCTTGATCACCGGTAAAAACCACACCGGGCATGATTTGCAAATACTGGATGATATCCGCTTCAGCACCTACCGTGGGGATTTTATAGATTTGCTTGGCCTCAATCGGTGTTCCCGTAATGCCTGCATCACGCTTTTTTGCAACAGAAATCCGCACTTCCTCCATGCTGGTGGTTTTCTGTAAATAATGGTCTGCTTTGGTATTAGCACCATTATAAACCATAACTTCTAACGAAGTCGTATCAAAACCTGCCGCCCATACCCATAACAACTGTTTTCCTGCAGGCAGCTTGGTTAATGAATAATAGCCGTCAGCATCCGACAATACAATACGTCCGTCACTGCCTACTTTTATAATTGCGTTTGCCAGACGCTCACCTGATTCTGCGTTGTATACGAATCCCCTAATATCACCGGTTTGGGCATTCAATGACTCAGCTGCAACCAAACAACACAAAAAACAAAATATTAACCGCATCCTACACCGCGAAAATACGGAATTTGCGCGGCATCATTTAACTTTGCATCAACATGATTTACCGTTTTAAGGTTTGGTTTGAAGATTTGGAAGATGTTGTCAGGTGGATTGACATTAAACCCTCTCATACTTTCCTGGAATTTCACAACGTAATTCAGGATTCAATCGGGTTCGACAAAAAAGAGCCTACA
>CANHQZ010000010.1 GCA_947463125.1 Flavobacteriales bacterium
AATGCAATGGTTGTTCCTCAGAAAATGGAGGAGTTATTTGACTGGTATTACAAAAATGTTCATATGCATCCGGTGTTGTTATCGGCAGAGATGCATGAACGTTTGGTTACCATTCATCCCTTCATTGACGGGAATGGCCGTACATCGCGTTTGCTGATGAATTTGATTTTGTTGCAGCATGGTTATGTTATTGCCAATTTAAAGGGGGATAAAGAACATCGTTTCCGTTACTATGATTGTCTGGAAAATGCCCGAAAGGACAAGAAGGAGTCATTTTTAGAGTTAATTGCAGAAACGGAGTTGCGCTGTATAAAGGAATATGTAAGTTTGCTGGAGTAGTTTTTAAAATTACAGTACAATGCTTGATGAAACCGAAACCCTAAACACAAGAAAGCTGTATTGGTTTACGCTGCTGGTTTTTCTTGTGTACAAGGCCGTATGTATATCAGCATTTGGCTTGCAATACACAGACAGTGATCAGACTGTGATGTGGCAGGCAGCCATGGATATGTCCGGCGGTGATTTTCATAATTTATTTTGGTATGGGCAGACTTACAGCAGCAACCTCGAATCTCTACTTGCAGTGCCGCTTCTATGGCTGAAGGTGCCGGTATACCTGGCTCTTCCCATAGTGAGCGGCTTGTTGTCATTATTGCCGATAATACTATTTGCGGACATTGCTGCCAGAAACAACCGCTATGCGGGAGCTATTCTGGTTTTGCTTTTCTCACTTGCTTTTCCGGTTGAGCACTGGCAAACCAGTATGCTCAGCCGAGGATTTATTCAGGGTATAGCCTGTGTGTCTCTTGGGATTTACATAATTTACCGCACTCGGATGAGTGTGATGTTTTCCGTCGCCGGACTGCTCATTTCCGGTGGTATATGGCAAAATCCCAATGCGGTATTTTTGCTGAGTGCATTGCCCTTGATGTTGCAACGGTTCAGGCCTTTAAACCGAATTACCATTGCATTGAGCGGTTCTGTAGCTGCAACCCTCATGTGGTTTGCATTGCGTGCCCTGGCGGTAAGACATATGGAGTATGTTGTGCATCCGGAACCGTCGATGGACTGGAGGCCTGAATATTTTATGGCTCACATAGTGCGATTGAAGGCGCTGCTATCCCATACTGTTTACATGGGAATTTATGGGCTTATTTTCCTTGCTTTATTTGTATTGGTGGTGCCAAAAAATAAGTATTTACTTGTTTCAGTTTCTTTCTTGATTGTACTGTTTTTAATAGTCCTGGGATTAAACAAGACAGGAGATTTTTCAGATAACATATTTTTTGGGCCGGGACGCTTTTTTTTAGCAATACCATATGTTTTGCTGTTTTTTGTTTCGTTTACGGAAAAAGGTATAAAAAAAATAAGCAGCAGGATATTTATAGCCTGGTTTTTTGGTGTTGCAGGATACATGTTCGTGCGACAGAGTAGTATTCAGTTTATGTGCAGGGAATATGCGCCGGTTTTTGTCGAGAAGATTTCGGAACTTAAGAAAAACTGCAGTGAAATAAAGAAGATAGTCAGAGAAAAAGACGCTGCAATCATTTTGACCGGAGATCACTACATGCAGGAAACCGTTACCTGTGGATGTTCCGGTTTGGAAAAGGATTTTCCGGTTGCCCTGAGGCCTAAATATGAACGGCGAGGTTGGTTGTGGGCCGATTATGATAAACAGATTCCCGGACAAGTTTTATTTATGGACAGCCATCTTTCGGAAGATTATACCAGCAGTGTTTTTCCTTCAGAGAAAGTGAACGTGAGGGGAAATGGGTATATGCTTAGGACGGGAAGCCTCAGTAATAAGGAAATCATACAAAAATTATTTCCTGCCGAACATTTTCACTGATTCGTTTACGTAAAGCTGTATGCAATCCGGTGTTGGCATTTCACCACGTTGCTGGCCGGCGCCGGTGCGCACGATGACTAGGTTTTGTGATGGTACCACGGCAATGTATTGTCCTTGAAAGCCATGCATAAAGAAAAAGGGATTATCCGTTTTGTTGGCAATCCAGAATGAATGACCGTAATGATCGGCTTTGTAGGGTTTTCTTGCTTCGAGCATAAAAGTGCTGTCAACAATGCCCATTCCATTATGCTCTATCAGTATGCCCAGTCGGGCGTAATCACGGCTGATGGCATTGAAGCAGCAGTAGCATAATTCGGAGCCCTTTGCTTTATCCAGATGCCAGTAGGCAGGCTCTTCCATGCCTATTTTTTTCCATAGTTTTTCCGAAGCATAATCAGCGGGTGATTTGCCGGTAGCCTGTCTCAGAGCCATGGAGAGCAATTGGGTGCTGCCACTTTGATATATGAATTTCTCACCGGGTTTGTCAACCACCGGTGTGCTTCGCATCAGTTCATCCACATCATCGCAGTAGTATGCCTTTGCCATGATGCTGAATGGGTCTTTGTACTTTTCGGACCATTCTATGCCTGAGGTCATGGTGCTCAGGTGGCGCAGGGTCAAATCTTTGGCATAGGGACCGGAGAGCCACGGCAAATATGTTATAGCTTTCTCATCCCAGCTTATTATTTTACCTTCCTGTATGGCAATTTGTACGAGCATGGTAACGATGCTTTTAGCCATACTAAAAGAGTTGGATGCTGTTGTGTCGCTGTGTCCGTTGAAGTAATGTTCTGCAATGATGCTGTCATTTCTCAACACAATAAAAGATCCACTGTTGGTTTTGTTCAGCATATCCTTTAATTCGCTTGTCAGCTCTGCTTTATTGTAATATACCGATTTGGGAAGCGGTAAAATTTCTGTGCCTTTTTCAACTTTTCTCAAGTCGAAATCCTGCTTGTCGTAAAAATTGGCCGAACTTTTCCCTTTCAGGTACGTGAGTCTTATTCCTTTCAACAGGTAGCGGTATGGAGAAACATACAGTATCAAAATGAGTAATACGATAATTCCCGAAGTGTACAGGATGCCTTTGCCGAGTTTTTTCATAAGTAGTTTCAATCTTACCATAAATAAACAAATAAAAAAAATATAGTTTGGTGCTATTTGTAAATTGCACCCGGCTGAGGTACAAACCCAGGTTTAATGTGGTAACTTTGCCTACACGTAAAGCATGTCTGATCCGCTGGAAAAAGAGCTAAAAGCGCTGCAAAACGAATTGACCGAATACAGCGGTCAATTGCTTGAAATAACACGGGAACTTCTGAAAGAGCGGGTAACAGAATTTCCGGTTTTTATAGCACATCAGACAGATGTGTCGCTGGGTGAAATCATTATCGATTTAAAAGAGTATGAAGTGCCTTACTCAATTAGCGTGAGCACGGTGGAAGAGTTTGTGGAAGCCGGTTTAATCCAAAAGGAAAAATTGTCGGCTTTCAGGGAAGCTTTTGGCAATCCGGTAAACAATATGTGTGTTTTTTGGGTTCATGGCGATAATGCCCGATACATTTTATTTCCTTTTGCAGGCCGTAATACTGATACGGACTCATGAAAATTACCATTGATATTGTTATTCTGAATTACAATACCTGTGGGTTGTTACAGAATATACTGCCCAAGGTTATTGAAAACAGCAAGGGTGATACTGTGAATATAGTTGTGGCAGATAACCACAGCAGCGATGGCAGTGCAGATTTTATTCAGGAGAATTACCCTGACATTGAATTGATTCGGATTCCTGAAAATATGGGCTATGCCGGAGGGTATAACTATTGTTTAAAAAACAGAACGGCAGATTACCTTGTGTTGCTGAACAGCGATGCTGAGCCGGCACCCGGATGGCTGGAGGCCTTAACGGCATTGGCTGAAAAGCATCCCAAAATGGGGGCTGCCCAACCTAATATTATAGATTTCAACAACCGCAATAAATTTGAATATGCCGGCGCGGCAGGTGGATTTATGGATAAATATGGTTATCCATTTTGCCGCGGCAGGATATTTGGCAATGTTGAGGTAAATAACGGGCAGTACGAAGCAGAAATGCGCCTGTTCTGGGCAACCGGAGCAGCATTATTTATCAAAAGGGAGGCCTGGGAAAAAGCAGGCGGTTTGGATGAAGCCTTTTTTGCCCACATGGAAGAAATTGATTTGTGCTGGCGGTTGCAGAATATGGGTTATGAAATATGGTCTTGTCCCGCAAGTAAAGTTTACCACATAGGCGGCGCCACATTGAGCAACCAGAGTCCCAGAAAAACGTATCTGAATTTTCGCAATAACCTGCTGATGCTGTATAAAAATTTGCATCCGCAGGAGCGGGAATCTGTAATTTTTAAGAGGAAACTGCTGGATGGCCTCGCAGCTTGTTTTTTTATTTTGCAGGGCAAGGTTTCGCACATTCCCCAGATTGTGAGAGCACACCGTGATTTTGAAAAAATGAAGTCAGCGCTTGCCGCAGGGAAGAACAATAAAAAGTTGATTTCCCTATGTGGCGTCTTGTTTACAGGGCTTGTGTTTTCTTATTTTGTAAAAGGGAAAAAGACCTGGAACAAGCTGAGTTCTGATTTGACAAATTGAGCAGTTATATTACTGACTTCGCGGGTGAAATTTATGAATGGTATCTGCCAAATAGCTTCTGTCTAAATGGGTGTAGATTTCGGTTGTGGTGATGCTTTCGTGCCCCAACATTTCCTGGACGGCCCTTAAATCGGCCCCGGCCTCTACCAGGTGGGTAGCAAAGGAGTGGCGGAAGGTGTGCGGACTTATATTTTTTGAAATTCCGGTTTTGCCTGCCAGCGATTTAATGAGCAGAAAAACGGATTGTCTGCTGAGTTTGCTGCCGCGGCGGTTTAGAAAAACGATGTCTCTGCTGCCGGGTTGAATATTCATATGTCGCCTGATGGTATCGCGGTACAGGTTGATATGCTTGAGCGCGCGACCGCCAATGGGAACCAGCCTTTCTTTATTGCCTTTTCCAATGACACGCAGGTAGGAATCTTCGGCGAAGATATCGGTGGTTTTTAGTCCCACGAGTTCACTCACGCGGAGGCCACAGCTGTAGAGGGTTTCGAGCATGGCTACATCGCGTTCGCCTTCGGGTTTGCTGCGGTCAATGGCGCCAATCATGCCATCAATTTCCTGCGGACTGAGTACCACGGGCAGTTTACGGCCGGTTTTGGGTGGTTCGAGAAAATCGGCCGGGCTTTCAGGAATTTCATTTTGCAAAACAAGAAAACGGTAAAATCCACGAATCCCGCTAAGGATGCGGGCCTGGGATGTCGCGCTGAAGCCGATTTCGGCAAGCCAGGCAGAGAAAGCCATCAGATCCTGCAGGTTGAATGTTTCCGGATTGCGGTTCATGCCCCGTAGTTCGCTCCACTTGCGCAGGGCTTCCACATCGTGCATATAGGCTGCTATACTGGGCTCTGCCAGCGATTTTTCAAGCAGCAGGTATTGGCGAAATTGTTTAAAATGGCTGACCCAGTGACTGCTCATGGTTTGAGTTTCACCTCGGCAGACTGCAAAATTTCCTTGGTGGAAGCATCCACAATCCAAACCATAGCGTTCAGGTTGTCGGGTTTCCAGTTGTAGCGGGGATTGATAAAATAATGCTTTTCAAAAACTTTTCCTGCAGAAGGGATCTCTTTGAGTGTGTCGCCAGTAACGGGCGTCAGCAGTTTGCGCAGCACGTGGGAAAATTTGTATTTGTAAGCATATCCGCCCGATGAATCTTTGTGGGCCTGTTTGCCTACAATGTTGTCCTCAGTTATGCCGATATAAAGCAGGTTTTTTGTGCCTGCCGGCAGGTTTTGGTGGTATTTAACTTTTATCTCCAATCGGCCTTTATTATCGGCAGTTAGCCACTTTGAGAGCAGTTCGATATTGGCAGGGGATGTTTGCGACAGCCTAGAGGTAACGATGCCGGCCCAGGTTGAGGGAGCAATGAAGGGGCTTCCGCCTGATTTAATCTGGTCAATGATTCCGGTGGGCAGCCCTACAATGCTACCCAGGTTGGTTACCAGTCCTTCTGCATCATCGTTTGCCAGAGTGTCATATCCCGCTTTGGGGTTGGTTAGGGGATGGTTTGGGAAAATAAACGGATATACAGCAAGTATGTTAACCCTGCCGGGATTGCTGCTTTGGATATTTTTCGCAAGAACGGCAGCATCGGGGCAGTTACTGCACCCCACACCTGTGATGTCCATCAATAGAATGGCTTTTGGATCCGGAGCAGGGGCTATTCCGGAATATACTGTATCCAGCAAAGGTTTTTCCGGATCTGTGAAACGCACGGGTGGTGGTTCTTCGTCGCAGGAAACCCAAATGAGGGAGGTTAAAACAGGTATTAAAAGCAGTTTATTCATGCGTAGCCACGAAGTTAAGCAAAGTGCACCTGCCTAAACAATACAGGCGTATTTTTGTTACTTGTTTATGATAAAAAAAGCTTTTCGTTTTTTCCTTTTCGGTGGATTGATATTCGCTGTTCAGGGTTGTTTTTTTGCCAAAACCAAAACGGTAGATCAAAACATGATAAAGCCCGCCCCCATATCTTTTTATACCCTGAAACTGAAATCTCTGGATGGAAAAGAAGAATGGTCAATGGAATCCTTCAAAGGGAAGAAGGTTCTCATTGTAAATACTGCCAGTGAATGTGGATATACACCGCAGTATGAGGGATTGCAGAAGCTGCATGAAAAGTATGGTGACAAGCTTGTAATCATTGGCTGTCCATGCAACCAGTTTGGGGGGCAGGAACCCGGCGATGCCGGTAAAATAGGCGCGTTTTGCAAGAAAAATTACGGTGTTACATTCCGCATCAGCGAAAAGCTTGATGTTCGCGGTAGTGAGCAGCATGCGCTGTACAAATGGCTTTGCAATAAGTCTCAGAATGGTGCTTTGGACGCATCGGTGACCTGGAATTTCAACAAATTTTTGGTGGATGAAGCCGGTAATCTTGTGGCGTATTATCCAAGCAGGGTGAATCCTGATGATGCGGAACTAATTGCTGCCATAGAAAAATAACAAGGCAATTCGCCACTTACATCGTATTTTCGCGGAACTTTTCGCAGCATGAGTATACTGGTTAATAAACATTCCCGTGTAATAGTACAGGGTTTTACCGGAAACGAAGGAACGTTTCACGCAACACAAATGATTGAGTACGGCACCCAGCTTGTGGGTGGAGTTACTCCCGGGAAAGGTGGCAGCACCCATCTCGACAGGCCCGTATTCAATACCGTTGAACAAGCGGTGAAAGATGCCGGAGCCGATGTGAGTATCATTTTCGTTCCACCGGCATTTGCCGCAGATGCAATCATGGAAGCCGCCGATGCTGGCATTAAAGTGATTGTAGCTATTACGGAGGGAATTCCCACCCGCGACATGGTGAAGGTTAAGCGCTATCTGGAAGGCAAAAAAGCCACCCTGATTGGTCCTAACTGTCCCGGTATCATTACCCCCGAGGAAGCCAAAATTGGAATTATGCCCGGTTTTATCTTTAAGAAAGGCAATATTGGTGTGGTTTCAAAGAGTGGTACACTTACATACGAGGCTGTTGATCAGCTCACCAAGCTGGGTTTAGGGCAAAGCACCGCCATCGGTATTGGTGGTGATCCTATTATTGGCACCACTACCAAAGAAGCGGTGGAGTTATTTATGAACGACCCTGAGACTGCCGGAATTGTTATGATTGGTGAAATTGGCGGTGGTATGGAGGCTGAGGCAGCCCGCTGGATTAAGGAAAATGGAACCAAGCCTGTGGTTGGGTTTATTGCAGGACAAACAGCGCCTCCCGGTCGCAGAATGGGTCACGCCGGAGCTATTGTAGGTGGTAAAGATGACACTGCAGCCGCTAAAATGGCTATCATGGCAGAATGTGGTATCCATGTGGTTGCCAGTCCTGCTGAGATTGGTCAGCGCATGAAAGAGGTTATTTAAATTTACATCATTGATAAAAAAGAAAAGGCTGCATTATGCAGCCTTTTCTTTTTTATCAGTGTAGAATTACTTTTTGGTCAGATCCACTTCTGCTACACCCGGGTGTGATGCGGGATTCCATTCAAAGAAATTGTCTGCCAGTGAAGTGTTTGGGGTGAATTGCCCTATGGAGTAAATAATTTCTGTTCCATTTTTATAGTGCTGAATCATCCGTTGTATTTTATTGTTGGATTTGTCAATTTCCAGTTTGATATAGCTGTAATTCACTTTCTTTTTAGAAACCATTTTGATAACTTCATAGGTCTTGCCATCCTTTACCGTCGGGCCTTCATATGCGTTTTTAAAGTCTCGGTTATAAATGGTGAATATTTCATTTGGGGTGATGGCATTGTCTTTAACCTTATAATTTTCTTTGGTTACCTCATTGTCTTCTTTGTTAAAAGTCCATATAAATTTACCATTGCAGAAAATCTCCTGGCCGGCGTAATCCAATTTATATTTGGTGCCTTTTATCCAAACGGTTCCATTGCTGCTGGTGCTTTTATTCTGGTTGGTTGTGGTTGTGATGGTAAAAGTGCTTTTAATGCCGGAATAGCTTTTATACAGCTTGCTCACTTTGTTTAGGATTGCTGTGGCTTTAGGATCGCTTTGTGCATGCAAGGCGGTAAGCAAAAACAGGGAGAAGCCAATAAGGAAAGTACGTTTATTCATAAAAGATGCAAATCTACTACAGGTTGTTCAAAAACTGTTCCAAGCTGGCTTCATCTGGAATTCTGACCTCGCGTGCCTTGCTGCCGAGGTTAGGGCCCACCACACCGGCATCTTCCAGCTGATCCATTAAGCGGCCTGCACGGCTGTACCCTATTTTCAGACGACGCTGGATAAGGCTGGTACTGCCTATTTGATTCTGCACCACCACGCGTGCGGCGTCTTCAAATAAATCATCCCGTTCATTGGGGTCAAAGCTTTCGCCACCGCGGCCTTCTCCTGATTCGTCTTTTACTTCAGGTAAAATAAAGGCGGTGGAATAGGCGCGCTGCTCCCCAATAAAATCCACTATACGCTCAACTTCGGGCGTGTCCACAAAAGGACATTGCAGGCGTATCATTTCATTTCCGCCACTATAGAGCATATCACCTTTTCCTATTAGCTGGTCGGCACCGTTGGCATCAAGAATGGTACGGCTGTCGATTTTACTAGTTACACGGAAAGCTATTCGGGCGGGGAAGTTGGCCTTAATCATGCCCGTGATTACATTCACACTGGGGCGCTGCGTGGCCAGGATGAGGTGAATGCCGATGGCCCTTGCCAGCTGGGCAATACGCGCAATGGGAGTTTCTATTTCCTTGCCAGCGGTCATCATCAGATCGGCCACCTCATCAATCACCACCACAATGTATGGCAGGAATTTATGTCCGTTTTGCGGATTCAGTTTCCGCTCCAGGAACCGGCTGTTGTATTCCACGATGTTACGCACCATGGCGTCCTGCAAGAGTTTATAGCGGTTGTCCATTTCCACGCATAGGCTGTTAAGCGTGTTAATTACCTTGGTGTTGTCGGTAATGATGGCTTCGCCGTCGCCGGGGAGTTTAGCCAGAAAATGGCGTTCGATTTTGTTATACAGCGTGAGTTCTACCTTTTTGGGATCAACCAGCACAAACTTGATATAAGCAGGGTGTTTTTTGTATAGCAGCGAAACCAGAATGGCATTAAGCCCCACGGATTTACCCTGACCGGTGGCGCCCGCCATGAGAAGGTGGGGCATTTTAGCGAGGTCGGTAACGAAAATTTCATTACTGATGGTTTTCCCCAAGGCCACAGGCAGTTGCATATCGGCCTCCTGGAATTTTTTGCTCGCCAGTACGCCTTTCATGGGGACCATTTCGGGGTTTTTATTGGGAACCTCAATACCTATGGTGCCTTTGCCGGGGATGGGTGCAATGATACGAATGCCAAGTGCAGCAAGGCTCAGGGCAATGTCGTCTTCCAGGTTTTTAATTTTCGATATTTTGACACCGGGAGCAGGAATGATTTCATACAGCGTAACTGTAGGGCCTACACTGGCCATGATTTTGGATATGCCTATGTTGTAGTTTTTCAGCGTATCGATAATCATGGTTTTGCTGCTCTCAATCTCATTCATATCGATTTCCTGTTTCTTACCGCTGCCATAATCATTCAGCAATTCCAATGAAGGATGGCGGTAGTCTCTGAGTTCCAGGGTGGGGTCGTAGGTCGTGTCTACCCCAAAATGGGTTGTGGTTGTGTCACCCTGGTTCTCTTCCACAAACTCATCCGGGTCATCGGTTTTAACCTCTATCTGGAAGTTTTCATCGCCGCCCAGTTCAATTATCTGTGGCTTGGGTTCCGGTTCAGCAATGATTTCAGGTTCAGGCGGGACAACAACCGTGGGTGTTTCATCTTTTATTTTCAGTTCAATGGGGGGCAGTGCTGCCACATCCACCGGCTGATAATCGGCATCTTCTTCCTCATCTACGAATACAACATCGGGATCGATTTCAGGTTCATTCACCGGTTCGGGGGTGTCATCAGCGTCATCTTCTATGATTTTCGCTCCCGCATTATTTTCCTCCTCAATTTCGGTTTCCATTTCGGGAGATTTGGACGGAAGTTTGATTCTGTCGAATGGATTGAGGTTTAAAAAGAGCATTACATAAACGACAGCATAGGAAATGAGGAAGATAAGGGAGCCGGGCCATCCAATGAAATGATTGAGTTTGGCAATGCCAAAATAGCCAAAAGTTCCGCCCAGCAGTGGAAACCAGGGATGAAAGATAAATCCTAGGGTGAGGCTGAACCAGGCAGTAAACAGGATGGTGTGAATAGCGATCCTTAGCAGGGAAAATGGCCTGTATCCAAAAAGCAAAAACAGTCCGGATAGAGCGAGGTAGGGCAGCAGAGCAAAAGCCGCTATACCAAAACCATTGTGGATGAAGTAATAGCCAAGACGTGCCCCAACAAGTCCCATGGCATTTTCAACCTTGCCATGGTTGGCCTTGAAGAGTTTCCAGTCGCCGCCGGCCAGAAAATCCTGATCGGATTTCCATGAAAAGAAAAACGAGATAAAGCTGATAAGCATGACTGCGGTAAGTACAAGCAGCAGAAATCCGAATACCTTCCGAGCCTGCTCGTTTTTGAGGGTAGCAATATCTGCAACCTGTTTGCGGTCTATGGGGGCGGTTTGGGTGCCCTTCTCAGACCTGTCAAAATCTCCGATTTGTTGTTTTTCCTGTTTTTTAGCCGGCATGGGTAGATTGCGAAGATATAGCAGTGCCTAGGGTCTGGCCTGTAGAGTTATTAACGCGGGAAAAGGGTGTTTATTATTGTGGAAGGCTTAAATAGCCACTGTAATTCCCTCATGGGCAAGTATAGAATCGGCGAACTGTTCCTGTGCTTCCAATAGCAAATCGTCTGTCTGGTGGTAACGGCTGCTGAAGTGCCCAATCATCAACCTCCCTACACCGGCCTTGGTGGCTATTTGTCCGGCCTGTTTGGAGGTGGTGTGGTGGGTTTCTGTGGCTCTTTCGAGCAAATCATGTAGAAATGTAGCTTCGTGGTAGAGGAGGTTGCAGCCTTGAATGTGCGGCACAATGCTTTCGTCGTAAATGGTGTCTGAGATATAGGCATAGCTGCGGTTGGGATTCCCGGGCAGTGTGAGTAGTTTGTTCGGCACAATACTGCCATCTTCCTTTTGCCAGTCATCACCCCATTTCAGGGATTCATAATATTCTACGGGCACACCCATTTGTTCGCAAACGGGGGCGTTCAGGCGCAGTTCAGGGCCTTGTTCGCGCAGGATAAATCCTGTGCAGGCAATGCGGTGTTTCAGAGGTACAGTACTAAGGCTCCATTTGCGGTTGGCAAGTACGGTTTCCGCTTTTTGGGGATTGGTTTTGATATACTCAATCTCAAATGTTACCCGGGATTCTGTGGTGCGGATAATTAAGTCCAACAGGTCTTTCAGGGCTTCAGGACCCACTATAGTTAGTTTTTCGGATCTGCCAAAAAGCGCCATGCTGCTGATAAGCCCGGGCAAACCATATACATGATCGCCATGCAGATGGGTAATGAGAATATACCGAATGCGCTGCATGCGCAAACCCAGCCGCACCAGTTGATGCTGTGTGCCTTCTCCGCAATCAATGAGGAAGTAATCCCCTTCCAGCCGCACCAGCTGGCTGCTGGGAAAGCGGGTTTTGGTGGGGGAGGCCGATGATGTGCCTAAAACGGTTACCTCAAAGGAGCGGTGCATGCGTAACCAAATATACAACAAATCTGCGTATTGCCCCCAAAAATATTGCCTGATTTTTGGAAGAACACTCAACTCCTTAGAATGACACCAATTGCGTTAATCGCTTCTTCTATTGTTATACGGTTAATACAGGGATTGTCAGGGTGAATGCAGTGTACCTGATCGCAGGGGTTACATGGCAGGATTTTATGTATAACCAAAGATTGTGGGTGTTGCGGATAAAACACATCCTTAACCCCCGGCCCAAAAAAAGACAGGGAGCGAACGCCCATGGCATCGGCAATCTGCAGCGGTCCACTTTCGTTGCCCACGAACGCATAGGCTTTGGAAATCAGGGCGGCCAGTTCGGTTATCGACATCTTATCTGCCGCTACCACAGCCGGTGTCTGCATTAATTTGGTGATGGCCTCTATTTGAGGCAATTCTTCCGGAGTACCTACAAAAATGCTACTAAGGTTAAATGTTTGATACGTATAGTCCGCCAACGCTGCAAAATGGGTCGCAGGCCAACGGCGAAGCGCTTTTCGCGCCCCTGTGTGGTACACAATGAATTTTTCTGCACCAACTTTCTTAAGATAGGATGAAACCGCGGTTTCATCTGCTTCTTTAATAGCAACGTAGGGTTTATGCATGGGCATATCACCCAGCACCGGCGCTACAATGCGGTAATTGGTAATCGTTTCGTGGGGTTGATTGCCGCGTTGCAGAAAACGCACCCAGCCGCGATCGAGGCGGTAGCCAGGCATGTAACGGAATGTTCTGAAAAAAGATTTCCAGGTTCCGCGTAGCTCAATATGCAGGTCATAACGGCCCTTCCAGCTCTCAATTTTGGGTGAAATACAGTCCAGGTTGGTGTCGAATTGAACCAACGGAATATTGGCGGGTTTGGTAATCAATTCTATGTATGCTCTAGGGAAACGTGCGCGCAGCAATGAAAATACGTGTGTTGCAGTTACTAAGTCGCCCAGTTCATCCCATTTGATGATGAGAATTTTATCAGGATTGATGTTGTCCGGACGTTTGCCCACATTCACCATGCGCGAAAGCAGCAGGTTGAAGAAATATAGCCATTTTTCGCTGTTTGCCGTCAAGGTTTTGCGGGTGTTAGGGGATAGATAACAGGCCTGGAAGGCGAGGCATCCGATTCAATGGGGGCAAACTGCAGGTTGAGCAGGTATAAACCATCCTGGGTGTTTTCAGGTACAACAATCAATTCGGTGATGGATGCGTGCATGCGCGGATTTGCAGGATACTGCCACCACACATGGTGCGACGCAAGAGCGCCGCCGTCTTCTTCCCGGTCAATACTGGGAAGGTCGGTCAGTATGTGCTCATATCCCGCATCCACGAGAAGCTGAATGGCGGCCGGTTCGAAATAGCAAGGGTTGGTAGCGCTCCAGTTTTTACCGCGTATACCTTCAATATTGTTGGTTCGGATGATGATGGCCGGGGTTTTTAGCAAGCCACAATTGTTGAGTTCTGTAGCAGTTATAATCCAGTCATCACCCTGTTTTACGGGGGTTGCACTGATGAGGTATGCAGCCATCATTCCGGGTTTTATCAGTTTGTTGACACTGTTTCTTTCGCGGGTGATGTGGCCAATGCATTCTGTATGTGAGCCGTTTCCGTGGGCACAGAACTGTATCACTTCGCAATTGGCGCCGCTGCCGGAGGCTACACTGCCCACAAAATCACCCACACGGATAGGTTCAATGGCTGCAGGCGGAATATGGAATGCGAGAGCATTGTCGCCATTGGGTCCGAAGCCCTGGCTGAGGTCAATGCCGTTGGTGAGATCGGCATTATAGCTGTCTCCTTCTATGCTGCAGTGCAGAAGCATAGGGCAAAGGTACGTAAGGTTTTGGGTTATTTGACCCCGCCGGGGTCGGTGGCGGTTGCAGTTACAGGCGCGACATGTTCCTACATATGCGTCGCCTGTTTCAACAACAGCATGTAAGTGGTATGCGATATTTCATACGCACCAAATTGTTTGATGTGCGGATTCAGGTACTGCGTATCCAGCAGCATGAATTGTTTTTCGCGCAAAAATTCCACCAGGTACATCAGTGCCAGTTTACTGGCATCGGTGTGCGTGTGAAACATGCTTTCGCCGAAAAAGGCCTTTCCAATAGACACCCCGTACAATCCGCCTACGAGCTCATCATTCAGGCGGGTTTCGAAACTATGGGCAAATCCGGCGTGGTGCAGTGCGATGTAGGCCTCTATGATTTCTTCCGAAATCCAGGTATCCTCCGCACGTAATTCTGCACAACTGCGAATAACCTTTTCAAAATCGCGGTTGATGGTGAAATTGAACTTCCTGCTACGGTACAGTCGTTTCAGGTTTTTGGATACTGTAAACCGCTCATCCAACGGAATGATTCCCCTTTTTTTAGGCGTATGCCAGTAGATTTCGTTGTTGTCATCCGGGTGCGCCATGGGGAACGCCCCCGACATATAGGCGGACAATAAAATCTCCGGCGACAAAAACATGTGGCAAATTTCGCAAGAATACGGGAGTTCTGTACTTTTTTTGCGGACAATGAGCAAAGGGAAGCTGCAAAAGTTTGCAGAATTTGATGCGTTCGAGAATACGCTGGATTTTAATACGGATACCAAAGGGCGGTGGCATGAGATATTTGGAAATCAAAATCCCATTGTGCTGGAACTGGCCTGTGGTAAAGGAGATTATACAGTCGGCCTTGCCAAACGCAATTCTCACATCAATTATGTGGGTATCGATATCAAGGGGAATCGCCTTTGGCGCGGCGCCAAAACCGCAGTGGAAGAGGGGTTGAATAATGTCCGGTTTCTGCGCATACAAATTGATTTTATTGAAAAACACTTCGAAAAAAATGAGGTTTCCGGCATTTGGATAACCTTCCCCGATCCGCAACCTGCCAAAGCGCGAAAGCGCTTGACTTCTTCTAGGTTTTTGGCCCATTACAGGAATATTTGCAAAGCCGATGCGCAGATTCATTTGAAAACAGACAGTGATCTTTTTTATGAAAGCACGAAGGAAACCATTGCTGAAGAAAGGTTAACATTGTTGGAGAACGTTGAAAATGTATATACACAGCCTTGTGTTCCTGAATTGAAGGAAATACAGACTTTTTATGAGAAAATGTGGCTTGCCGAAGGCAGGACGATCAAATTTTTGCGGTTTTTATTGAATCGCTTATAATCTGGGGTAGGGTATAAAACAATACGCTGAGGCTGTAATTGCAGCCAACAAGCCTTATTTTTGCCATTGCAAACGTGCGTATGACTGCAGATAACAAAAAACGAATTACCATCGCTTATGGTGACGGCATCGGGCCGGAGATTATGGACGCTACCCTGCGTATTTTACAGGCTGCTGAGGCAAGGCTGGAGTATGATGTGATTGAGGTAGGTGAGAAACAATACCTTTCGGGCAATACCAGCGGAATCAGTGATGAGGCCTGGTCGATACTCAAAACCAACAAGGTGTTGCTGAAATCACCCATTACCACACCCCAGGGCGGCGGTTACAAAAGCCTGAACGTGACTATGCGTAAAATGCTGGGTATGTTTAGCAACGTGAGGCCTTCACGCAGCTATGCGCCTTACGTGAGAACCCATTTTCCTAATATCGATATGGTAATCGTGCGTGAAAATGAGGAGGATTTGTATGCCGGTATTGAATATCAGCAGACTCCCGAGGTGGTGCACACCATCAAGCTGATTACCCGCAGCGGATCGGAGAAAATTATCCGTTATGCCTTTGAATACGCCAGGGCAAACGGACGGAAAAAGGTCACCTGCATGACCAAAGACAATATCATGAAGCATACCGATGGCATGTTTCATCAGTTGTTCAATGAGGTAGCTGCCGAATATCCTGAGATTGCTGCAGATCATTACATCATTGACATCGGTGCGGCGCGCATCGCCGATGACCCTGAGCGGTTTGATGTGATTGTTACCCTGAATTTGTACGGTGACATTATCAGCGATATTGCGGCTGAAGTATCAGGCAGCGTAGGACTTTGCGGCAGTGCCAATATTGGCGATGATTTTGCCATGTTTGAAGCTATTCACGGTTCTGCACCGGATATTGCAGGTAAGAACATAGCCAATCCCAGCGGGTTGATTAATGCAGCCTGTTTGATGCTTCAGCACCTAGGGCAAGCCGATGTGGCCGCCAAAATAGAAAATGCGTTGCTGAAAACACTGGAAGACGGCATTCATACCGGTGAGATTTACAAAGAAGGTCTGAGCGTTCAAAAAGCAGGTACCCGCGAGTTTGCAGATGCCATCATAGCCAGACTGGGGCAAAAGCCTCAGCATTTTAAAGCGATTGAGAATGAGCAGAGCAAAACGCTGAATATTACCGTAAGGCCAACGGCGCCGGCAGAAATGACGCAGGTGGGTGTGGACGTATATGTGCATGCAGACATGGCAAACGGCCCGGCCGAACTGGTAGAAAAGCTAAAATCTGCTTGTGAAGGGATTTTAAAGCTCAAAATAGTTACCAACCGCGGTTTGGTGGTTTATCCCAAGGCATTGTCTGAAAGTATGCTCACGGATCAGAGCCGTTGTAGGTTTATGAAGGATATGGATTACAGCCCTATCAGCCAGCAGCAGGTAGTGGATTTGATGGTGGCGTTGAATAAGGCTGGTCTGGTCATCAACAAAACTGAAGGTTTGTATTTTATGAATGGCAAGCGGGCGTTTAGCCTGGCGCAGGGGGAATAATCTCAGCTTAAACGTTTATGTGACCCCGCCGGGGTCGGGGGCTGCTGTTGCCGCCCACCCGTCGCTGCCGCTCCGGGTTAGGGATATGCGATCCCTCCTGGATCAAGCGGTTTTTCTCTGGTCGGGTCTTTGCGCGTGGCATGTGGCAGGGCGAGACCGACCAAGCTTGAGTCGCCCACCCGTCACTGCCGCGCCGGGTTAGGGATATGCTATCCCTTCGGGATCAAGCGGTTTTTCTCTGGTCGGGTCTTTGCGCGTGGCATGTGGCACGGCGAGACCGACCAGACGCCTTGAGTCGCCCACCCGTCGCCGTCGTTCCGGGTTAGGGATATATGATCCCTCCGGGATCGGGGAAACTGAGCCGTTTACGGAAACTTCGGAAACTTTTGGAAATCGGGTTTCCGCTTCTCCAGGAACGCATGCTTGCCTTCCTGCGCCTCTTCAGTGAGGTAGTATAGCAAAGTGGCATCGCCCGCCAGCTCCATCAAACCGGCCTGCCCGTCGAGTTCGGCGTTGAACGCGCGCTTGAGCATGCGTATGGCCATGGGGCTGCGCTCCAAAATGGTGTTGCACCAATCTATGGTTTCGTCTTCCAGTTGAGCCAGCGGAACTACTTTGTTAACCAGTCCCATTTTTTCGCATTCGTCGGCGCTGTACTGACGGCACAAAAACCATATTTCACGGGCCTTTTTCTGTCCCACGTGGCGAGCCAGGTAGCTGCTGCCGAAGCCGCCGTCGAAGCTACCCACTTTGGGGCCGGTCTGGCCAAATTTGGCGTGGTCTGCGGCAAGTGTGAGGTCGCATACAACATGCAATACATGGCCACCGCCAATGGCATAACCGTTTACCATGGCAATCACGGGCTTGGGTAGCGAACGGATTTTTTTGTGCAGATCCAGCACATTGAGTCGTGGTATTCCATCTTCGCCCACATAACCTCCGATGCCTTTTACATTCTGGTCGCCGCCGCTGCAAAAGGCTTTGTCGCCCACACCGGTAAGGATAACCACGCCAATATCCTGCCGTTCGCGGCAGATATCAAACGCATCGAGCATATCCATCACGGTTTGCGGCCTGAAGGCGTTGTATACCTGAGGGCGGTTGATGCTTACTTTGGCAATGCCATTGTATTGTTCAAACAGAATGTCGGAATATTCCTTTATCGGTGTCCAGGTGCGGGTGTTTGTCATTTCACTGCAAAGTTACCGCCAAATTGGAAATTCTATTGAAAAACCAATCCGAATTGCATACCTGTATATCGGGGGCCTTGATTGTCTTTAAACAGCATGCTGGTATTGTATCGGAAATAAATACCGACATTGTTGAAGCTAGCCTGCACAAAAGGCGTAATCAGGAAGTCATTCATGTTGAAATCATCAAAATCTTTGGTGGTTTTGTCATTGTCGAGTTTCACCTTGGTATGGGTTCTTACCCTGTATCCGGCAACTACGCCGGCGCGTATGCTAAAACCTTCATCGGCATCTTTTGCTTTGGACTGGTATCCGAAGGAGATCGGTATTCCAATATAATTTACCACTATTTTGCTTTTGGCGGAGTTGTTACCGGAGTCCAGCGAAGTGGTAAATACAGACTGATCTGCCTGCAGTCTTACATTGCTGTTGGAAAAACGATAATTCAAAATATCATACTGAATTCCTGTCCACAGGCGCCAATTGCCTGAAAAGGTTTTAATGCCCCATTCGTTGTTAAAGCCAATGTGCATCGAGCTGCTGTTTTTTAATTCGGGAAAATCACTCGTTATTGATGCAATATTGTGGTTTTTTACTGTAGCAAATCCTAGCATAAATCCTCCTTCATTAAGGATTACCGGAGATTTTTTATTTTTCTTTTTGGGTGATGGGAATAAGGTGTCATTGTCAATAATGACAAGGCTTCTGTTGGGCCATATACTAATGAAGGACTGAACAGTATCCGCTTGAATACTCAGGTCGAAAGAATCATTTATAAACCCTTCATCAATATCCATACGCAAACTGTCAATGCTGATGCGCTGAATGGTTTTGGTTTCGGTGATTTTTCCGGCACTGTCTTTTTTGGTTTTTACTACTTTTTCAATAATAATATGGCCTTTTTTTGGGGTGTTTTGCCCATAAAAGGTGTTGATGTAAAAGCTGCTGAATATGATTAGCAGTGTGGAAATGATCGGTGTGTTAATTTTCATGATACGTGGCATAACTGGCGGGTGTGTTGATTTGAATATTGATGTTTGGGAATCGGTGTGTTGATTTCTGTGTTTTGATTTTTACTTCCGGCAATTGCAGGTTGGCCAGCATGGTTCGGCCTGTTCTGAAAAGCTGGTAATAAAGGCTTCTTTTTTTTCGGCTGGTGGCAGGCGCCACTTGTTGCGGATAAAAGGAAATTCTGTACTCGATTTCTTCTGTTATGTCCGCTAATGTCCTTACTTCCCGGGGTGAGATTGCCGTAAGTGACATTATGCTGTTATCTGGTTTTTGCGAAGCAACAATAAATGAAGTGTCGGGTGCTACAGCAGTTGTTTGTATTGGTTTTCGTTCAGGTATTATTGTTGCATTTGTTGCTACGGCAGGTGTTTTCCGGGTGTTTTTTTCTTCCATTACTGCCGGTGGTTTAATCGGAGTTGAAATCCCCGAAATTTTGTCATTGCTGGCTATGTTGTCATATGAGCGGAAATAATAAATGCCAATGCCCGAGATGATAAGAACCACTGCTGCTGCCACACTGGATTTTAGAAACAGGTAAAATCGCTTGTTGTTCTTAGGAATGTTGTACAAACCTATTTTATCGGGAAAATGAACAGCATCGTCTTTTTGCAGGTAGGTGTTTTTAAGCAGTTCGTATTCTTTTTTAAGATTCGCATCGGAGTTGATGAGCGCCAATGCGGAAACTTTCTCTTTTTCAGACAGATTACCTTCCAGCAAATCAAAGATGAGTATGCTATGTTCTTCACTTATTGGCATCATATAATTCCCTCCACACTGCCCAGGTGGTTTTTTAATGTTTGTCTGGCTCTGAAAATGTATACTTTCACTTGTGATTCATTCAATCCGGTAATGCTGCCAATTTCTTCATACGAATATCCCTCATAATCGCGCAGTAAAATAACGGTACGCTGAATATCAGGGAGGGTTTCAAGTGCTTTGTTAATGAGTTCTTTGAGCCCTTTATATTCGACTGAAGGGGCTTCCTGCTGCATAACGTATTCATTGGTGATGGGCATCATTTTTTTATTTCTCCTCCAGTAGTCGGCCATGAGATGATAGGCAATAGTGAACAGGTAGTTTTTTGATTTTGCGGCATCCACTTTGTTGCGGTGCAACCATAGTTTTTCAAAACTGCTTTGAACAATCTCTTTGGCTTCATTGTGGTCTTTCAGGTTTTTCAGGGCGAAACGGTACAGTCCATCACTGAATGCTGTAACGCATTGATGAAACTGTTCCTCATTCATTCCTGTTATCATAATGACGGTTTTGGCAGACCTATAGTTACAGTATCTTTGAAAAAATTATGCCGAAGTGGTTCGAAAGTTGGTTTGATACCAAATATTATCATCTACTGTACAACAACAGGGATGAGGCAGAAGCCGAGCAATTTATAAAAAATCTATGTACTTTTCTGAAATTGCCTCAGGGTGCGGATGTCGCCGATGTGGCATGTGGGAAAGGACGTCACAGCAGGGTTTTGGCATCTTTGGGTTATCATGTATTAGGACTTGATATCAGTCCGGCAAGCATTGAATATGCAATTTCACAGGCGGGTCCGCATGAGCAATACGCTGTGCACGACATGCGCAAACCTTTTCCTGCGGTGCAAATCGATGCGGCTTTTAATCTCTTTACCAGCTTTGGTTATTTTGATACGGAAGCAGAAGATCTTTCTGCATTGGAAAATGTATTGCATTCGCTGAAACCGGGCGGTGTTTTTGTGCAGGATTACCTGAATCCGGCATACACGTTGTCAAATTTAAAGGCAGAAGAGACCGTTGTTCGGGGTGATATTTCGTTTGAAATTCATCGATATGAGCAAGATGGAAGTGTAAAAAAGGATATTAGGGTAAAACAGGGTATGGAAACGCATGCATTTCAGGAAAGTGTGAAACTCTATTCCGCCGAAGATTTTAAACGGTTACATACAAATGCGGGATTTAGGGTATTGAACACCTTTGGCGATTATTCTTTGAATCCCTTCAATGAAAAATCATCACCGCGTATTATTCTTGTATCCGAAAAGCCATAAGCACAATGCTGCAGTTCGACTCAACGCTCTTTAAACTCATCAATCAAACCCTGTCTGCCGGTTGGCTGGATGGTTTTATGGTTTTTTGCAGTTCAAAATACGGGTGGCTTCCACTTTACGCATTGCTGATTTTTCTTTTTTTCTTCAAACAACCATGGAAACTCAGCTTGAGCCGTGTGCTGCTGATGGTGGCCGCATTTGGGATTTCGGATAGCTTTACGTCTAAAGTAATGAAGCCGTATTTCAAACGGCAGCGGCCCTACATGGCAGAGTCTAATCATGCACGGCTGCCGGAAACTCCCGATAATAAACGCGCCCGGTTTATTGAGGATAACCGAACCAATTATGGATTTGTAAGTAGTCATGCCTCCAATTTTTTCGCCATTATGCTGCTGGCCTCGCTGTTGCTGGATTACAAAAGTTACAGAAAAGTGTTGTTGTTATTTATTGCCTTTTTGGTGGCTTATTCGCGGGTGTACTTAGGCAAACATTATCCGCTGGATGTGATTTTCGGTGGGTTGGTAGGTTGTGGTATCGCACTAGGTTTGTTTGCTCTGTATCGACGCTGGTTATTTCCCCGTTTGGCGAAGTAAACAACTCTACCGCTCAGCATTTATCTTCGCAGCATGGCTTACGAATTTATTTTGGTAGAACCACAGGTGGCGCCTTATGTAGCTTTGATTCGGTTAAACCGTCCCAAGGAATACAATGCCCTGAACCTTCAACTGATGGGCGAAGTGCGCGATGCACTCAAGGAACTGGATGCGGATGAGCAGGTGCGTGCGATTGTGATTACCGGCAATGACAAGGCATTTGCCGCCGGTGCCGACATTAAACAGATGGCGGGCAAGTCTGCCATTGATATGTTGCACATAGATCAGTTCAGCACCTGGGACGCGATACGCCGCACCAAAAAGCCCATCATTGCAGCCGTGAGTGGTTTTGCGCTGGGTGGCGGTTGCGAGCTAGTCATGCACTGTGATATGGTGGTGGCATCTGAAACCGCTCAGTTTGGACAGCCTGAAATTAACATTGGTGTAATGCCCGGTGCGGGCGGGACCCAGCGTCTTACCCGTGCTGTAGGGAAAGTGAGGGCTATGGAAATGGTGCTTACGGGAAAATTTATCACTGCGGAGGAAGCCCGTGAGGCCGGACTCATCAACAAAGTGGTACCTGTGGCGCTGTATTTGGATGAAGCTATTAAAATGGCTTCGGCTGTGGCCGAAAAATCTCCCATCGCTGTTCAGCTTGCCAAGGAGAGTGTGCTCAAAGCCTTTGATACCCATCTGCAGGAAGGCCTTTATTTTGAAAGAAAGAACTTCTACATGCTATTTGCCACCGAAGATCAGAAGGAAGGCATGAATGCTTTTGTAGAGAAGCGTAAACCGGATTTCAAAGGCAAATAAAAAATGTGAATGCATAAAAAAACCCGGCTGATGCCGGGTTTTTTTATGGTTAATTTTTTTGATTACTTAACGTCGCACTTGGCAGCGTTAACAACTTCGTAAGCGTTGCCATTCTTTTTCCAAAGGATAGCAGCAACCATGGTGTTAGCAGGAGTAAATACATCCCAACGCTTGATTGCGTTGTAACGTGTTGCGAGCGCGGGAAGTTCCCAAGTAAAGGACTTGGAACCACTGATTTCCTGACCGGCAGTAGGGTTGCTCAGCACGGGTGAAGGAGAGAACGCGTCCAGCGGGCTGGCTGCAGTACCGAAAGCAGTAGAACGAACGATGTTTTTGTGGTCAGCAACGCCGCCTGGAGCACCGCTCTGTGTGGCAGTTACTGATTTTTCGCAAAGAATCAGAGACAGATAATAGTCGCCTGAACCGGCTGAAAATGCCTTGGCTTTGTAATCAATATTGATAGTGTTTCCGTTGGCAGCAGCTTTAACGGCTACACCTGCAGAAGGAGCAGCAGCCTTAAAGGTGTTTGCAGCGCTGGTAATAGAAGCTGTTGTTACTTCACTGTTGCCCAGGAAGGTGTTGTTAGCGAAGAAGTGAGGAATGTAACCATTAGGCTTGGTCTGTGCATACAGATAGATTGCAAAAGGAGCTACCATTGCAGTATCTTTCTTGGCTCCGCCGGGAGAGTATACTGGAGTAAGCAGAGATGAACCTGAAGTGTGAAGGTCGATTGCTACGATGTCGGGGTTGGTCAGAACACCTTTGAAAGCAGGACCGCCGTAAACACCGCAAGGACCACACCAGGTAGCTGTGTTGTACACAACCAGTGTGTTCTGCTTGTTTTCAACGTTGAAAGCTTCACCAGAAGGATCCTCAGTTTTTTTCTTTTTGCAGGCAACAGTCATGGTCAGGGCCACTGCAGTTGCTACGAACAATAATTTTTTCATTTGTATTGGTAGTTATAGTCTGTTTAGGTCACGAATTAAAGCATTGTTAGGGACAAATTCAATAATCTGTTTATATTTTTCTTTGAACAGACATATTTATGACAATCGGTGGCTTATGGTCATTTTTAAATTTTGGCTTTCCTTGCTTTGCTAGTGGTCTCTCAATCGTGTATGTTTGTGGGACTGTATGTCTGTTAGAATTATTCGCACCTCAACCATTCCTCAGCGGTATTTGAATGATTTATACCAAAACCGCATTTTGCAGGCAGATGCAATGGGTTTTGAGGAACTGCGCTCAGCGATATTCAGTTATTTTATCCATGAGTTTGACCAGTATTCCCATTATATAAATAAAGGAAGCCGCTATCAAATGACGGAGCTGATAGTCAATGATATCCTGTTGCAGCGCAAATGGGCCGAGGAGCACGGTTTAACCAGATCTGCATCCTTGCATGAGATTCTTGAAGCGCAGATAGCCCATTACCAGCCGGACATCTTTTTTGATAACAGCAACTTTTTTATGCACCACGATGCCGATGCCATCAAAAAAAAGCATGGTATTTCGGCTGTTATAGCATGGGATGCCTATACGGGCAGCCGCTTTGAAAAACAGAGTAAAGGTGTGGATGTGGTACTTACCTGCGTGGAGTTCATTCGCAAAAAGTATGAAAGCCTGGGTTTTACATCGGTATTGCTCCCTTTTGCTTTTGACAGAAGGGTGTTTGAATCCCTTCAGAATCAGGAGGATATTAAAAACCGGCTGTGCTTTATAGGCACCATCTCTGATAATGTGCACAAGGAAAGAAAGGCATTGTTGCTGGATTGTATTCGCGCCGGTATACCCTTCTCTTTGTACATAAGTAATATTGGTAAAGGAAGATTTTGCGTAAGCAGAGCCCAGGTGCGGGCCCTGAAGGACGGACGGTTTGACGATTTTTTTGATTATTTCCGTTTGCAAGCTCACAATCTGGGCGGGGTATATGGTTCAGATATGTTTAAAACGCTGGGGAATCATGCAATACAGTTAAATATCCACGGAGACAACTCGCTGCATGCCGGCAATATGCGCCTCTACGAAGCCACCGGCATGGGTTCGCTTTTGCTAACCGACTGGAAAAGCAATATTGCAGACATATTTGAACCCGAAAAAGAAATTATCACTTACAAAACACCGGGAGAGGCCATTGACAAAGCCAGGTATTTTCTGGCCCACCCCAAAGAAGCGGCTGAAATTGCCCGAAACGGGCAGCTGAAAACCTTTACAAAGTACGCTGTGGAGGACCGAATAAACCGGTTTGAAACCCTGTGTGATGAATTGATGAACAACCGTTAAAACCTTAATTACAGGCATATTTCGCCAAAAAACGCCATCACACACTTTGAATAATATCTTTGCAGCATGCTTGCCAAAGTATACAGGTGGATTTTACCAGCGGGTTTCAGAAGAATTATTTATGATGTTTTTCTGGGCAGGATACTGAAATTGGTGCGCAATTTCAGCATGAACTTCCGCTGCAAGTTCACCTTTATTTTCCAGTACTTTTTGCCCAAAACTGATTTGAACAAGGCACTGGCATTTATGGGGCGTTATGGTTTAACATCGTATCCTTCCGCCTACATGCTGGAATACAGAAACATGCAAGTGGAAATTCAATTTGATGCGGATAAAAAGCTCCATTACTGTCTTCACAACGGCCGCAAGCTGTATTTTACATCAGAATTTACCAAAGACAGGATTATTAAGCTTTACAGAAGTCTGGTTATTGAACAGGATGTGCGAAGCGCACACCGTTATATTGAGGATTACAATGCACTCGAGGGGTATGTGCTGCTGGATGTGGGTTCTGCCGAAGGGATTTTTACCCTGGATAACATAGACAGAATAAAGCATGCCTATCTTTTCGAGGCAGAACCTTACTGGATAGATGCGCTGAGAGCAACCTTTGAGCCATGGAAAGACAAGGTTACCATTGTAGAAAAGTACGTGGGCAACAAAACACAGGACAATTTTACCACGCTGGATGACTTTTTGCAAGACAGGAATTTTGATAAGGTGTTCCTGAAAATGGATATTGAGGGCGCTGAACTTGAAGCCCTTCAGGGTGTGGGTTCTACCATGAAAAGCTCACCGGAAATGCGTGTTGCAGTATGTACGTATCACAGGCCCGGCGATCCGGAACGCTTTGAGGGATTATTGAAAGAAAACGGTTTTCAAACCTCATTCTCTGAGGGTTATCTGTTTTGGGGTAAACGACTCAGCAAAGCCGTCATCCGCGGCGTAAAAGGAGTATGAAAAGTCTGTTGAAAAAAATACCGGTCATCAAAGAAGGTGTTTTGTTCCTCGAGAAGCGAAATTTCAAAAAAGAATGGCGACGCCGCAATACGCATAACCTTACCGCAGTGGGTGACAGGTTTTTCCCGATGGATAATGTAACCGTGGGTAAGATGAGCTATGGTGCGCTGAATATTCAAAGCCTTTTTGAACAGGAGGGCGAAAACCTGGTAATAGGAAACTATGTGTCCATCGCACCGGGTGTGCAGTTTTTGCTTGGCGTGAATCATCAGATAGAAACGCTATCAACTTTTCCGCTGTACAGCCGGCTGGTGCAGCCTTCTACCCTGGATGCCGTGGCGAAAGGGCCACTGGTAATAGAAGATGAGGTTTGGATTGGGACCAATGCCATTATACTTTCCGGGCTCACCATTGGTAAAGGTGCCATTATTGCCGCCGGAGCCGTGGTCACAAAAGATGTACCGCCCTACGCAATTGTTGGCGGTAATCCTGCAAAACTTATCCGATACAAATTTCCCGAAGAAATCATAGAAGTGATTTCCCCGCTGTATTTACGTGATTTGGACAACGAAACCATGAAAAAACATATGGATTTACTATACAATCCAATCCGGTCTAAAGCGGATGCGGAGAAGCTGGTACGTACGTTAACATCCTCAAAATAATTGCATGCCTCGATTAATCGCTTTTTATCTTCCTCAGTTTCATCCCATTCCCGAAAACAATAAATGGTGGGGTGAAGGCTTTACCGAATGGACCAATGTGGGCAAGGCAAAGCCACTATTCAAAGGACACTACCAGCCCCGTGTTCCTGCAGACCTGGGATACTATGATTTACGACTGCCTGAATCACGCGAAGCGCAGGCAGATATGGCCCGGAAATACGGTGTGGAGGGTTTTTGCTACTGGCATTATTATTTTGGAGATGGCCGGCGATTGCTGGAGCGTCCATTTGATGAGGTTCTGAAAACGGGTAAGCCGGATTTTCCCTTTTGCCTCGCCTGGGCTAACCATAGCTGGAAAGACAAGCAATTCAGCAAGGAGGGAAGCGATAAAATGCTGATTGAACAGAAATACGGCGGCGTGGAAGATTACACCCGTCATTTCAATTTGCTTTTACCCGCATTTCTGGATCACAGGTATATACGGGTGCACAACAAGCCTTTGTTTTTAATTCACTCACCGCACAAGGTTCCGGATTTGCCCTTATTCATGGATTTGTGGCAAAAACTGGCCCGCGAAAATGGGTTGGAGGGAATTCACTTTGTGTGTAATATTTACAATGTAAATGAAGTTGAATCTATGCGCAGCAAAGGATTTGACGGTATCAGCCTGGTTCGCCTGTTTGATGTTTTCAAAAAAGAATATTCCCTGCTGCAGCGCATGTACACCAAGTTTATGCGTGTGGTATTGAAGCGTGGCCAGGTACTGAATTATGAGCAGTCTTCAAGGTATTTTCACGGTGAGGAGGATAAAATCAATTACATGTATCCCAGCGTTTATCCCAACTGGGACCATTCTCCCCGTTCCGGCAGACACGGACATATTTTGCATAATTCCAATCCCAAAGCGTTTAAACAGCATGTTTCCAATGTGCTGCAAACAGTGAAACACAAGCCCGAAGAGGAACAAATCGTGTTTATCCGTTCCTGGAATGAATGGGCAGAAGGCAATTACATGGAGCCGGATCTTAGGTTTGGCAGAGGATACCTGGAGGCATTGAAGTCAGCCCTGGATGAATCGGCAGCCCGCCATTAAAATCCGGGCAGTTTCTTAATGCGGTTGCCTGTAAGTTTAGCCAGGTATTTATTTACAAGCGAATTCACTTCCTGCGATATGTGGAATGCATAGAGTAAATAACCGTATGCACCACCAAGTATAATGGTTTTTAAGATGCTTTCTCCAATAGGGTTTTCTATCCAGCGTCCGGTAAAGGAAAGCCCCATCATTACAGCGAAAATAAGTATGAGTATCCCTTGGTTTCTGGTGAATGGGTGCAGTTTCATTTTGAAATATATTATGGATACACCAAACGTCTGGGTGCATAAAAATGTGATGAGTGTGCCTGCAGCGGCACCGTTGATTCCGTAAACAGGAATTAGCAAGTAATTGGCAATAATGGCAGTAGTAAGGGCAATGGCAAAATTTATCAGCGTCCAGGCGTAATGCGGAGAATTGGCGATAATGGGGCCGGCAGAAGCCCCCAGAGCGTCAACCAGACGGGTAATGCCAATTAAAAACACAACCCATTTTCCCTGAGCATAGTAATCGCCCCTGGGCATGATGGCATACATATTATCTACGTTTATCCAAATTAGGTAAAACAATACTGTCGCTGCCATAAACTGGTTTAAGGTGCTCCGCTGATACAGTTTTTCTACTTCGTGATGTTCATTTGCCTTCATGTGACGCGAGAAAACCGGTGTGGCAATTTGCAACAATGTTCGTTTTGGAATATCAATGAGCATGGCCAGATAAAAGCCAATGCTATAAATGGCTGTATCATCCAGCATTTTCATGGAGGATACCATGAAGAAGTCTATTTTGCTTACAACCAGGCCGGTCAATCCGCCTAAAAACAAAAATGCCGTGTAGCGGATCATGTCATTTTTCAGACCCGGATTTTCACGTAGGAATTGCAAATCCGGTTTTATGTCAATCAGGGTAAGCTTACGGATGAAAATTACGTTGAAAAGAAAAACCAGTCCGTATGCCCCTGACATGAGCCAAAGTGACTGGGAAAAAGACAGCCAGTCTTTATAAAAACAATAGCCTGATGCGATAACAAAGGAACGCAGCATTACTTCGCGCAAAAAGTTGGGAATGGCTGTCCTTCCGTGGTTTGCAGCACAGGTTTCCATTACAGTTTGGTAAAGGGAAAAAAGCACCATAAATACCAGCATGGGGTAAAGGGGCTCAAGCAGGGCAGCATCTTTTTTGAAAAGGCTTAGTAAAGGCTCTCTGAAAAAAAGCAACCCGGTAAGCACCAACAAATAACCAAGAGTGGGAATGCAAAATGCCCAGAAGAAGAAACCATGGAGCTTTTTGTCGGCTGTCTGGAAGTGCGGAAAATAACGATTGATGCTGTAATTGGTGCCCATGAGGGCGAAACTTGACAGAACCGCTGCACTTTCAATCAGCAGGCGCACTGCCCCCAGTTCCTTTGGAGAGTAGAATAGGGGTTGAAGCAAAAAAAGGCTAAGAAAAGCAAGTCCTATCCCTATATAGTTACTGAGACTGGATTTAATACTTTGGCGTATAATAACACCCATGCAGCAAATTTAGGGATTGCAACATGCCGGCGATGAAGTTGTTTTCAGTTTACGACAAAAATGCACCTTCCTTCGATTTGTTTGTTCAATCGGTTTTTACACCTTTATTTTGCCCGTTCACATGCTTAATCTTATCATCTTCGGACCTCCGGGTGCAGGCAAAGGCACCCAAAGTGAAAAAATCATAGCACAATATCAGCTTGAACATATCTCTACCGGAGATTTGCTGCGCGCAGAGCGCAATGCCGGAACAGAACTTGGCAACAAGGCCAATGAATATATCAGCAAAGGAGAGCTTGTGCCGGATGCGGTGGTAATCGGCATGGTACGTAACTTTATGCTGTCAAAATCATCGGCCCACGGTTTTATTTTTGATGGTTTTCCCCGCACCATTCCCCAGGCTGAGGCACTGGATTCGATGTTGCTTGAATTCAATACGTCCATTGCTACAGTTCTTGGTCTTGAAGTAGCCGAAGATGAACTGGTGAAAAGGCTTGTGCTGCGTGGTCAAACTTCCGGCAGGGTTGATGATCAGGATGAAAATACCATTCGCAACCGTTTCAGGGAATACCAAAACAAAACACTCCCACTCCAGGATTTTTATTCCCGGCAGGGCAAATACCAATCTATACAGGGCATTGGTGAAATTGAAGAAATTTTCACTAACTTGTGTGCTTGTATTGATAAAGTTAATTCATGATAAAATCCAATTTTCACTACATCATGCTGGCCGTTGCCGGAATCACGGCGGCCTGGTTAATCGGCAATGGTTTCAAGCGCAAGCCTGCAGGTGAATATATTTCGGTAACCGGCATGGCCGAAGTGAATTTTACCAGTGACGACATTCGTTGGTCGGGTGATTTCTCACGCTCCAGTACCGAAATGAAAGAGGCATATCAGGTGCTGAAAGCCGATAAGGATAAGGTTTTCGAATACTTCAAATCAAAAGGAGTTCATGATTCGGAAATGGTCTTTGGAACGGTGAACATTGAAAAACAATACGATGATTTTCGGGAAGACGGTGTTTACCGCACAGTTTTCAGGGGTTACAAAGCATCGCAATCGGTTAAAATACGTTCACGCCGCATAGAGGCCATAGAAGCTATTGTTAAAGAGAGTATGGAGCTTGTTGAAAATGGAATTGAATTCAATGCCGGAACCCCCGAATTTTACTACAGCCGTTTGTCTGATCTGAAGCTGGAGCTCATACGAAAAGCAGCTGCTGATGCCAGCGCACGTGCCGAGAAAATAGCCGAAGCCAGTGATTGCAGTCTTGGTGCACTCAAATCTTCCGATTTGGGCGTATTTCAGATTACCGGTGAGAGCGATAATGAGGAATATAGCTGGGGCGGCGTTTTTAATACTTCCAACAAGCGAAAAACCGCACGCGTTACTGTTTCTTCACGTTTTGTCGCTCAATGATGTCTGCGCGCAATCTGTTGTTGCTGGATCTTGACAACACCCTTTGGGATTTTGACGGCAACGCCGAAGAAGCACTGGCCGAACTTTTTCACAGGCATAAACTGCACATTCGCACTTCGCATTCTGTTCATCATTTTATTGAAACATACAAAGCCATTAACAAGTCTTACTGGAAGCGGTACGAAGCGGGTGAAATTCACAAGGATTTACTGAGAACCGGAAGGTTTATCGATACCTTTAGGGCACTCGGAATACCAGATGAGGAGCATCCTGAAAATGTGTGGGACGAATATTTAGAAATCTGTCCGGTGATGACCCGCATGATGCCGGGTGCAATGACGTTTGTAAAAGAAATGAAACAGCATTTTGTGCTGGTTTTGGTGACCAATGGATTTGAGCACACGCAACGCATTAAAATTCATGCTTGCGGTCTTTCCGAATTTGTGGATTTGATGATTAGCAGCGAAGCGGTGGGAATTGCCAAGCCTGACAAGGGGATTTTTGACGTTGCTGTTCAGCGGGCTGAGAAACAGTGGGGCCGGTTTAATAACATATTCTACGCAGGTGATACCTGGGATACCGATGTAAAAGGTGGCATCCTGGCAGGGATTAGCACGGCCTGGTATAATCATGCCGCTGCTGAGGTACCCAAAGATGATTTGTCTTTAAGTCCCCTGTTTATCGGGGCTTATGACTCGCTGTCATTACTCGGATCTACGCTTCTTGAGCGCCTTTGACAATTAACTTACATAAATTTCATTTGCGCTGTTTATCTTTGTAAAAGCATGAATACATTTTTTAAAAATAGCATACTGCTCGCATTTGCGGGTATTTACGCAAGTTTTATTATGGCCCAAAACTTAGAAGTGCAGGGGAGTAAAACACAAAATTTTTATCCCGAAGCAAATGGTTTTACCGATTGCTCCATCTATATGAAAAATGTAGGAACAGGTCAGTTGAAAATAGCCTATGAAAAGGTTTCTGCTGATTACCCCGCAGGCTGGGATGTGTCGTTTTGTGATAACCGAAATTGTTTTTTCTCATTCAGGGATAAAGACACCTTCACTGCAATGGCTCCTGGAGAAAAATCAAGTATGAAAATTACCGTGTTCCCCAAGGGGACAGCCGATACTGCAGTTGTTAAATATGCTGTTTGGGATATAAACAACCCATCCGTGAAAGATACACTCACCTTCAATATTATGGTGCGGTGGTCTGCCGGAAACTACCTGTCTTGCATGCCACAGCAGGCTATTTTCCCCGTTCCGGCCAATCGCTATTTGCAGGTGTACACTTCTAACGTCTCTGTTGCCGAAATACGCAGTCTTTCCGGTCAAATCATCAGCCGCACTTATCCTGCTTCAGAATGGACCCGGCTGGATATTGCAGATCTCACTGCAGGCAGCTATGTGGTTCTGCTCAAAGGGAGCAACGGAAGCCGCAGTTACACTTTTGTTAAAGACTAAACGGTAATTTTACTAACAGGCATGCTGCTTTTTGCATTTCAAACACTGACCTCAGGTTGGTATTTGATTCTGTGTTTACTGGCAGCAGCAGGACTTACATTTTTACTTTATAAAAAGGCAGCTGCATTTCCAAAGCCCTGGAATTCAGTATTGCCCGCGCTTCGCTTTCTGGGTTTATTTTTTTTATTGGTGCTGCTGTTGTCACCGTTTATAACGCTGACGCTGGAACAGGAGGAGAAGCCAACCCTGCTTGTATATCTGGATAAAAGCAACTCAGCCTCCCGTGAATCTACCGACTTATATGACCGTCAGCTGCAAGGCATTCTTGACAAACTTGACAATCGCTACAACGTGCGAAACTATCATTTTGCGGACAAGGTCTATCGTGCCGGCGATACAGTTAAAAACCCGGATGTTACGGATTTGGGGCAGGTTTCAGCCCATGTGAATGATTTTAAAGATAGCCGTTCAGTGGCTGCAATAATGGTATTGTCAGATGGTATACAAAACAGGGGAGTAAGTCCGCTGGTGATGCCCCTGCATGATAATCCTGCCGTTTACTGTATCGGGCTTGGCGATACAACGCCACTGGCTGATATTCGTGTAACAGCAGCGCAGGTAAATGAATCTGTTTTTCTCGGAAGTACATATTCGCTGGAAGCGCAGTTGCAATGCAATTCACCATCGGCAACACCATTTAAAGTGACACTTTATGAAGGGTCGAAAGTTTTGCAAGCGCAAAACGGGCTTTTTGACAAAGGAAACTCCTTTAAAAGAATATCCTTTACGCTGCAGGCTAAAAGTCCCGGATTAAAACAATACAGGATTGAGGTTTCCTCCCTGCCGGGAGAGAGAAACCTTGCCAATAACCGGGCGACGGCTGTAACGGAAGTAGTGGATGCCAGAAAAAAAATTATGCTGGCGGCTGCAGCTTCTCATCCCGATGTGGGGGCTATTAAACGCCTGCTGGATGAAAATGCCCGCTACCAGGTAAGTGTGTCCGACCCCGGATTGACGCCTGCTCCTGAATCGGCAGATATCTTTGTATTGCATGGATTTCCGCTTAATGACAATCAGGCAGCCTGGATGCTTCGTCTCGCTGCTTCAGGAAAACCGTTTTTTCATATCAGTTCGGTGCAAACCCAGCGCGCCGGACTGAAAGCACTTCCGGGTGGCATTTCTCCTTCAGGAAATAGTCAGACTGAAGAGGTACTTCCTCAGGTTGTGCCCGATTTTGCAGAGATTGCATTCGAGCCCGAAGTATTGCGCAGGCTGGCGTCTTTTCCTCCACTGAAAGTTGCTTACGGAAGATGGCAAAGTGATGCCACTCAAAAGGTGTTTTTGAAGCAGCGGATTGGAAGTGTGGAGACAAATTATCCTCTGTTTTATTTCAGAGATTTTAACAACCACAGGAGCGTATGGCTTTGTGGTGAGGGTTTCTGGCGCTGGCGCTTGAAGGAAATGGCGGCTAACGGTAATGCTGTTGCCTCTGAAGCTTTGTTGTTTCAAACATTGCAGTATCTCTCGGTATCAGAAAGTCCAAAATCCTTTGTGCTTAAATCTTCCAAAAATGAGTATGAGCCGGGCGAATCGGTTGTGCTGCAGGCAACGTGGCTTGATGCTGTCGGTAACAGGCAGAACAAATCATCCTGCGAACTCACGCTGGAAGGAGAAGATGGCTTTAAACGGGTAATGCCCATGGCTCGGTATAATGATGTGTACAGGCTGGAAACCACCGGCCTGCCATCCGGACAATTTAGAGCCAGGGCAAAGCTGGATAACAGTCCGGCTGTATTTTCCTCCACTGTTTTCTATGTAAGTCCGGTGGTGGCTGAAACCGCTGTCACGCAGGCGAACCATGCCCTTCTCAGACAATGGTCTTCCCGATACGGGGGTGTGTTTCTCCCGCAAAACCGGGTAAATGAGCTAGCGATTTTACTGGATAAAAACGATGCGGCAAGACCGGTGGTATTCACCGAAACAAAAATCACAGAGTTGATTCACGCAAAATGGTTTTTTCTGATCATTGTGTTGTGTTTTTCGCTGGAGTGGATTTTGCGCAAATATCTTGGCAGTTATTAACGAACTTTGCAGTAAATGGCAAGGGTTGTAGTCGGTTTGAGCGGTGGTGTTGACAGCAGCGTGGCAGCATGGTTGCTGAAAGAGCAAGGCCATGATGTTATCGGACTGTTTATGCGAAACTGGAATGATGCTTCGCCAACGCTGGAAGATGAATGTCCCTGGATAGACGACAGCCGCGATGCAATGCTGGTGGCGGAGCAGCTGAATATCCCTTTTCAAATACTGGACCTGAGCGCCGATTATAAAACCCGTATCGTTGATTATATGTTTGCGGAATATGCCGCAGGCCGCACTCCCAATCCCGATGTGCTGTGCAACCGTGAAATTAAGTTTGATTTATTCCTGCAAAACGCCCTCAAGCTGGGTGCGGATTACGTGGCAACGGGACACTATGTCCGCAAAGACAGCTTGCAGCTGGACGGAATGGAGTATTTTCGTTTGCTGCAGGGCAAAGACCCCAACAAGGATCAGAGCTATTTTTTGTGTCAGTTAAACCAGGAACAGTTGTCAAAAGCCCTTTTCCCAATAGGGCATTTACAAAAAAATGAGGTGCGCGAAATTGCCGAAAAGGCCGGTCTGCACGTTCATGGCAAAAAGGACAGTCAGGGTCTTTGTTTTATCGGTAAGGTTTCCCTTCCGGATTTCTTGCAGCAACAGTTAAAGTCCAAAGAAGGTGATGTTGTTTTGATAGACAGGAATGCCCCTGAAGTATTGCATCATATAGAAAGACTGGAAAAGGAGAATACACCGGAGAAATGGGCCGAAAAGCCGCTCTTTACAAGAGCTTCCGGCAAGGTAATCGGGAAGCACAAAGGCGCCCATTATTACACAGTCGGACAACGTCGCGGCCTGCATATCGGTGGCACCGGTCTGCCGCTGTTTGTTTTACAAACAGATGTGGCTGAAAACATTATCTATGTAGGTTTGGGTGAAGATCATCCAGCCCTGATGAGCAAGGCTCTCGAAGCAGATTGTCAGGGAATTCATTGGGTAAATCCTGCGGCAAAGAGATTCTTGGCTGAAGGTAAAAACCTAAAGGCCAGGATTCGCTACAGGCAGTCACTTTTTGAATGTGACATAAAAATGACAGAAAACGGACAATTCTGTGTGTTCCGCTCAGCACAGCGTTCCGTAACATCCGGGCAATTTTTGGCTGTATATTTTGAAGAAGAATTAATATGCAGTGCAACGATTAAGTAAAAATAGGTGTCTATTCATAAATTTGAACTAATTTATGAAAAGCCAGGAGCCGTTGATGCTGAGACACAGACTGCCAATTAAAACTATTTTATTGTTTGCTTTTTTGTTGATATTTAGTGGGTTGCGCTCACAAATATCTTCAACAGGCAAGCTTTTTTACATGAGCTTTATGGAGATGGAGGCCCGTACCGGTGGTTTTCCTGATTCTTTATTGCTATACATTACATCAGAAAAAAACACCACCGTCATTCTGGATAATCCCAGGTTGGGTGGTTCTGCGCAAACCATCAACATTACCGCGGGCGTGGTAAACAGGAGAGCTGTGGATCCTACTTTTTATTATCCGGTAGGTTCTGAATTTCCTTCAACGGATTTGAATAGTCGTCGCGGATTGAGAATCACTGCCAAAGACCCGGTGAATGTTTATTGTATGAATTTAGAGCAGAATCGTTCTGACGGCACATTCGTAATGCCATATGAGGCAATACCCCGCGCGCCTGAGTTTTATGTGGCAGCGCACACCCCCACTCAACGGGCGGGTGGTTCCCCCACAGGTCCATTCATGCCTAGCCAGGCCGTTATTATAGCCATGGATAATGCCACTGTGGAAATTACCCCTTCTGTAAGAACCAAACTTGGTAAGCCTGCTGGTGTGCCATTTACGGTGTCTATGGTGCGGGGTCAGGTGTATCAGTTACAAAGCAATGATGCGGATGGCAGTACTTCAAATGGGCAAAGCCTTACCGGCGATTTAACCGGAACAAGAATTCGTGTTATTAACGGTTGTGGTAAGATTAATGTATTCTGCGGAATGAAATCCGTGAAAATTCCGGACCAGTCCTGCGGGCCCGCTGTAGACCACCTTTACACCCAGCTTTTCCCAACTTCAGTGCTCGGCAAAAGGCACGTAGTTATGCCTTACAGAAATCAGTCCAGAGGTTATGTGGTAAAAGTTATTGCCACCAAGCCCAATACACGGATTTCGGTTGACGGCACCTACATTGGTTCTACCAGAAATGCAGGAGGGTATTACTACCTGAATCAAACATCATCTGTAGCCCGGTGTATAACTTCAGACAGTCCCATTTATGTGGTGCAGTATATGAAGAATGGCGGAAACACCTGTGCCGGCACTACGGGTAATTTGGGAGATCCTGCTATTTTAATTATGCCTGATCAGTCGCAAAAACTGTTAAAAACAGTTGTCGGTACCGCCACTACCAGCAACATGAATAACCATTTTATCAATGTGCTCGTGTCGGCTAATGCCAAAAACCTGGTTAAGTTAAACGGAACGTTCTTAAGTCCAACGATATTTGTTGATGTCCCCTGTGCAGGCCAATCCTATGCACAGTTATCTGTGGCGAATCCATCCTCCAATGTATTGGAGTGTGACTCAGGACTTATAGCGGTGGCCTATGGGGTCGGGCAATATGAGAGTTACAGCTATTGCTCAGGAGCTTTGTTCGAGAACCTGGATTATGATTTCACGATTACCCGCAGCAGTAAATGTCCTAAAGTCCCAGTTAATTTATCCGCGAGGCTGCCCAAATCTGTGAATCCCAGCAGGATTATATGGGATTTCGGAGATAATACACCAACGGATACGGGCAGAAATGTTTCACATGCCTTTCTAAGAACCGGAGCCTTTTATGTAACCATGAAAGCAGTGGTGGCTGTTCCTTGTGGGGCAAATGATACGTTTACGCGCTCCAAAATTATCGACATTTTACCAGGACCTACATTGAACTTTCCTGATACCATTATTAAATGTGGAAACGGCAAAATCAATGAATTGTTTGATGCTGGCTCCAGTGTCAAATTTTTATACAGATGGCAGGATAGTTCCAACAAGCGATTTTTTACGGCCACCAATCCAGGGAAAATATGGGTGAGGGTACGGGATACGTCCACCAATTGTGTGTCTTTTGACTCAACCCAGATTGTCAGGGCGCCTCAAATAGATGCCAGAATAAAATTGGATACAGCTTTAAACTGTTTCAATGTGAACAGATACGTAATTTCTGATAATACCAATTATTTCGGCGACAGCCGCAAATCCGTATTGTGGAAACTGGCTAATCCATACGTTGCAGGTGATACTACACTACTTACCAATTTTATTTTCAGAAAGAAATTTGATACGACCGGTAATTTCTATCTTGAGTATATTGTTTACACGAATAAAGGATGTTCAGACACAGTGAAAACTACTCTCAAGGTAAATGGCATGCCCAAAGCCAAGCTGTGGTCCAGAAAATCATTCTATTGCCAAAGTGAACTTGCTAACCTAAGAGACTCCAGTTCCGGCGATGGCGGTATTGGCAAAACCTTTTGGAATTATGGCAATGGCAAGCGAGATACGGTTACGAATCGTTTGGGAAACATAACATACACCAGTTTTGATACCTTTGGCGTAAACATGATAACAGAGACTATTCACGGTTGCCGTGATACCCTGGACTCAGCTTTTGTTGTTCATCCTAAACCAGTTTCAAGTATTACCAAAACAACCAATAACCAGTGTTTTAAGCAAAACAGCTTCACGTTTACAGATAACAGTGCCCCCCTTCCATATGGAACCTATAACCGTTACTGGCGCTATAACCGAACATTTAAAGTAGGTAGTGTGTCATTAAATCCGGTTAATTTTGTTGATACCGGTTTCTGGACAGTTACACGTATTGATACTTCCAACTTTGGATGTATGGATTCGGTGAAAACAACCGTCTATGTTGCACCCGAACCCAGGGCCAGAATAGCGGTAACCGATAGCAATAAATGTTTTAATCAGCATTTCTTTAACTTGGATGACCGTTCAGTTATTGGTTCAGGAACAGTGGCTTCCCGTAAATGGAGCTTCTCAGATGGTACCAGCAGTACTTCCAAAACCCTTAATAAGAAAAAGTTCACTGCCTGGGGCGTTTATACTGCCAAGCTGGTTGTAACATCGGGTTTAGGTTGTAAAGACAGTGTAAATAGGTTGCTGGATGTAAGCCCGTCACCAATGTCGGCCTTCAGCGTGAATAAAAATATCCAGTGTCTCATTGGCAACAGTTTCTCATTCAGTCCAAACAATATTCTGAATGTTCCTGGTATATCGGTATCACACAAATGGGATTTTGGCGATAACTCAACTTCGAATTCAGCAAGTCCTGTCATGTCTTATGGAGATACAGGAACTTACAAGGTTGTTTACATTATGTCTACCAGTCTAGCCTGCAGCGATACTACCACCCAAAACATGCGTGTAGAGCCAACCCCAAAACCCACATTTACCAATATTCCTGATAGTACTTGCCTGGGTAAGACCAAGTTTGACTTTACCAATACGACTAGTTTTAACGGGCCTCTGACCTATAATTGGTCACTGGGTGATGGTGCGAAAGCAACCACCAAGGATGTGGTTCAGAAAGATTATGCCAGTGCCGGCAACTATACTGTGAAACTGATTGTAACGTCGCTTGCCGGTTGCAAGGATTCCATAACCCGCTTGGTTAAGGTCTTCCCGATTCCACAGGCTAGCTTCACCATTAATGATGATTTACAGTGTCTAAACGGCAATAACTTCATTATTACCGATAATTCCAATACCAACGGAGCAACCGGAGTCAGCTACAGCTGGACCATGACACCCGGCGGAACATTTACCGGAAAGAATTATCCCAATCAGATATTTACGGATACCGGTAATTACAGCCTAAAGCTGGATGTTTTGTCTGATCGCGGCTGTGGCACCAGTATGACCAAAACCATGTACGTGGCAGAAACGCCCTATGTGGATGTAACTTTTGATCCGGACGCCTGCCAGGGTGAAAGTGTGAGCTTTACCTCTACAACGCTTATTAACAAAGGGTTTATTGCAGGCTATAGCTGGAATTTTGGCGATGGCTCAAACGCTTCTGTGTCTAACCCAAGCAAAGTGTACAATTCTTCCGGCAACTTCAATGTAAGTTTAACTGTGACATCCAGCAATGGCTGTACTGCAACTTCAACGGCCAAGCCTATGACCATATTTGCCAAGCCGGTTGCCAATTTCACTTCAGAGTATCTGTTATCCCGCGGCATGGAAACCGATTGGAAGTTTGTGTTTACAGGAAGCAATGCAGCAGGTTATGACTGGCGTTTTGAAGACGGTCAGAACAGCAATTCAGGCGGCCCGTTGTTCCTTACCTTCAATGATACAGGTAACTTCCGTGTGAAACTGATTGTAACCAGCCCTGATTTTTGCATAGACAGCGTATCCAGAAATATCTTCCTGAAGCCCGAACTGCTGTTGTGGTTACCTACTTCATTCACGCCCAATAATGATGGATTGAATGAGACATTCGGCCCCAATACTACATTTGGATTAAGCAAATACAATATGAAGATTTACGATCGCTGGGGTGGATTGATTTTCACTACGAACGATCCTGCAAAATCATGGAATGGTACTGATGCCAAAGGTGATCCATTGCCTGAAGGGGTATATGCTTACACCATCAATTTCCGTTATATAGACGGTAAGTTGTTTGTGTACAAGGGGTCGGTTACGATCTTGCGATAAGACATTTGTTTGCATAATAGAAAAGCCCCGTTTCCGGGGCTTTTCTCGTTTATATGGATATTTGTAGTTTAACCCAGGTAAGATTTCAGAATTTTGCTCTTGCTGCTCTTGCGGAGACGACGCAGGGCTTTTTCCTTGATTTGGCGAACGCGCTCGCGGGTTAGGCCCACTTTTTCGGAAATGTCTTCCAGGGTATGGGCAGGGTTGCCATCCAGGCCGAAATAATATTTCAATACATCACGTTCTTTATCGCTCAGGGTGCTGATAACGCGGTTGATTTCGTTTTGCAGCGACTCGTTGATAAGTGGCATATCGGGGTTGGGCTCATCATTTTGGTCAAGAACGCCCAGCAGGGTGTTGTCTTCACCTTCTGCGAGGGGCGCATCAATGCTCAGGTGACGGCCGCTGCTGCGAAGGGCATTTTCAACCTCAGTGAGGGGGATTTGCAGGTGTTCTGCAATTTCCTCGGGGGTTGGCTCGCGCTCCAGCTCCTGCTCCAGGCGGGCTGAAGCTTGGGTAATACGACCGAGGCTGCCCACTTTATTGAGGGGAAGACGCACAATACGGCTTTGATCTGCCAAGGCCTGCAAGATGCTTTGGCGAATCCACCAAACTGCGTAAGAGATAAATTTAAAACCGCGGGTTTCGTCAAAACGGCGGGCCGCTTTGATAAGTCCCATGTTGCCTTCATTGATGAGATCACCGAGGGTAAGCCCCTGATTCTGGTATTGCTTGCTTACAGAAACCACAAAACGAAGGTTGGCGTTCACCAGTTTTTCCAAAGCGGCCTGATCACCTTCGCGGATTCGGCGGGCTAATTCCACCTCTTCCTGCGCATCAATCATCGGTACTTTAGAAATTTCGTTGAGGTATTTGTCGAGTGATTTATTTTCCCGGTTGGTAAACTGCTTCGAAATTTTTAGTTGTCTCATGTATGCTTTGGCTCCTGAATATATTTTGCCTTGCAAATATACAATCGAAAAGCCGATTTGGCTTGAAAAATCGTGAAATAAATTTAGAGCAGGACCGATGTCAGATTAAAAACCAACCAGGCACTTATCCATGCGAGGGCCAAAAAGGCGGTAAACTGGATCAAGGGCCATTTCCATCCTCCGGTTTCGCGCCTCATTACCGCAATTGTGCTCATGCATTGCAGGGCATAGGCATAAAATATCATCAAGCTTAGTGCGTAGGGCAGGCCGTATAGTGGTTTGCCTGTTTCTGGGTTTGTGGTTTGTTTCATTACATCCCTTATGGTTTCGGGGTTGTCTTCTCTGCCGCGGAAAAGGGTTGCCATGGTTCCCACAAAAACCTCACGCGCCGCAAAGGAAGAAATGATGGCGATACCGGTTTTCCAGTCGTAGCCTAAGGGTTGAATGGCGGGTTCTATGAATTTGCCAAGGTGCCCTGCGTAACTGGCTTCCAGTCTTGCCTCGGCTAAATCAATACTTCTTTGTTCGTCTGAGTATAAATCCGCTGGAATTTTTTGGGTGGTTCTGTAAACGTCTGTCTCGGCAATTTCTATGGCATTACCAGGTCCATAACTGCTGAGCCACCAAAGTATCATGGAAATAACCACAATTACTTTTCCGGCAGATGTGATGAAGCTCATGCATTTTTGCGACATCTGGACCAATACCGTTTGAATTCTGGGAACCTGGTATGTGGGCATTTCCAGGATGAACTCGGATGTTTCGGTATTTTGGTTTCTTTTTTTGAAAAACAGGGAAATGCACACAGCGGCAATGATTCCGGCAAAATAGGCCAGGGTCATGATAACGCTGCGCAGGCTGAAAGGACCGAAACCGGCAGATTCGGGTATGGCAAGCGAAATGAGCAAGGTGTATACCGGCAGGCGCGCACTGCAGCTCATGAGCGGAATAACAAACATGGTGGCCAGCCTTTCGCCTTTGTGCTTAATACTTCGGGTGGCCATGATGCTGGGAATGGCGCAGGCAAAGCCGCTTATGAGGGGAATTACGGAGCGCCCGTTGAGTCCGATACGGCGCATGGTTCGGTCGGTGATGAAGCTGGCGCGGGTCATGTACCCACTGTCTTCCAGCAATCCAATGAACAGGAAAAGTATGGCAATCTGCGGAACAAATACCACTACACCTGCAATACCCGGGATCAGGCCCTGACTGATTAAGGAAGAAAAGGCTCCCTGAGGCATTGTGTTGGCTGCCCATTCCCCCAGCATGGCAAATCCTTGTTCAATCCAGCTCATCGGGTATTCTGCAAATGTGAATACGCCTTGAAAAATGGTGAGCATGATGGAGGCGAAAATCAGGTAGCCGAAAATTCTGTGGGTCAGCCAGTAATCGAGTGTGGCGCGCCATGATTTGCCTGCAGCCTCATTGCTGTGCAAACATGCCGCCACGATTTTTTCAATGTGCGCATAACGGGAAAGCGTTTCAGCAGCGATTCCCTCTTTTTTGCCTCCGGTGACAAAGGCATATAACCGTTCACCGGTGTTGCCTATCATTTGTAAAACTGAAACCCTCGCATTTGCAACGGCCGAATGAATTTCTACTATACCTTCTCCTTTGCGTGGATTGATTTTTACAACCGGGACGCCCAGTGTGCTTTCAAGTTTTTCGGTACTTACAGCCAAATTCTTCCTGTGTGCAGTATCGTTCATGGTGAGCAATACAGCCATTGGCAGTTTCAGTTCGGCAACCTGTGAAAATAAAAGCAGATTTCGGCGCAAATTCGAGGCATCCAGTATAAAAAGAATTTTATCGGGGAGTTCGCTTTGTTCCAGTCCCAGTAGGGAATTTACAACCACTTTTTCATCGTCGGATTCGGAATAAAGGCTGTAAATGCCCGGTAAGTCGAGTAATGTGTAACTGTTGTTGCCTGCTTGCCATTTTCCCTGTTTTTGTTCAACTGTGGTACCGGGCAAATTGCTGATTTTTTGCCTCAGACCGGTAAGCAGGTTGAACAGTGTGGATTTACCGCAGTTTGGATTTCCTATCAGTGCAATGCGGTTAGCCATGGGAAGGGTTTTTTAACGGTTCAACGATAAGGAGTTTGGCCTCTGATTTACGCAGTCCGAGTAAATAACCTTCGACATTAAATGCCATGGGGTCTCCTGATGGTGCGGTAAACTCAAGTTTAATCAGTGTTCCGGGCACACAGCCCATTGCAGATAAACGTTCTTCCTGCGGTGACGGCGCGAGTGCAGTGATTTTGGCAGACATGCCGGGACTGAGTTCATCTGCCGTAACCATTGTCCCGCAAAAATACGGGTTAAGTTTGGGTTAAGTCCTTATTTCGACGCTGTTTTGACCAAATTTTCGGCAATAGAAAACCAATCGGGTTTCTCCTCTTCTAAATAGGCTTCCATTTGGGGCTTAATGTTATTAGCGGCAATCTTTAGCAGTGTGCGGTTTTCAGGTTTTAACAGTTCTGTTTCGATAAAACGCATTTTTATCAAATTAGTTTCTCCATTAGTTTCTCCGATATCGCGTGATTCAGATTGAATTTGGTTGTTGAGCCAAAACGAGAAAACAAGGGAGAATGCATTTAGGCCGGCTTTGGGGTTTTTGTGAATTTCAATCATAGACTTCAGGGATTCCAGACCGGTATCCTGCAAAATCCAGTTTTTCAACCACTCTGTGGCAATGGTTTTGGACGCATATTTTACGGCTTTGCGGGCGGTGTCTGCATAGCGGGGCTCCCATTCGATGTAATTAAGAACATGGTTAGCTACAGCGGCGCTGGGATCGGATGTGAGGCGTGGTAAAATAATAGCACCCAGTTGCGGATACTGGGAACGAATGGCCCAAAGGGCTTTTACCCTTATGTCTGAATCAAAATCGCCCAAAGCAATGCGCTGCAGGTGTTTTTTAATGGCAGTGCTGTCCTTGAATTTACGGTATGTGCAGTTATCCAGGGCGGTACTTAGCAGGGGGCTCCAGTTTGATTGCAGCGAGGCAATGATGATGCTGTCCGCTGTTGCTTCCATTTCGGAATCGGATTCGGGGAAAAGTTCGGCAGCGCGGTTGAGAACAACCATTTGTAATGCAGGATTTTTAAGTGTTTGTATGGCTTTCTGTAAAGCCAACAAGGGATATGCAGCCTGGCCGTCGTTTGGGTAATTTATTTTACAGAGCAGCTGATTATCGGGGTCTAATATCCAGAACTTGGGTTCTTCTTTTACAGGAAAAGTGAAGGTTTGGTAGCGTTGGCGAATTTCTATGGGGAACACCGCTTCCGTTTTTTGTGTTTGTAACAGCATTTTGGTTTTCAAACCATAGGTGTTTCTGTGATATTGAACCTGGTCGATATCAAAACGAACGGTTCCGGCGGTAGAATCCCAGGTTGCTGTAACATTGAGTTCCGGAGTGTTGCCGGTAAAGTACCACTGGTTGAAAAAGGGATGCAGGTCCCGCCCGGTAACGGCTTCCATGGCCAGTCTCAGGTGGTCGACTTCTGCGGCGCGGAAACGATTGTCCGTGAGATATTTTTTTATGCCTTCCCTGAAGGCGGCATCACCAATTTCATGGCGAAGCATGTGCAGGATAAGGGCGCCTTTCTGGTAGCTGACTATATCAAAAACATCATCGGCCCGGTGAAAATCATAGCGCACCAGTTTCTTGTCTGCACCGTTCATCATGCCATTCAGGCGGGTATATAACCTGAATTCTTCCAGCAGCTCATCGGCATTGGCTTTGCCGTATTTGTACTCGCGCCAAAGGTATTCACCGTAGGTAGCAAAACTTTCATTGAGGGTGATGTTGCTCCAGCTTTCGGCAGTTACTAAATCTCCGAACCAGTGGTGAAACAATTCATGGCTAACATAATCTTCATAGGTTTCATCACGGAATTCTTCTTCTGTGGTTTGCAGATTCTCCATGTGGACAGTGGCACTGGTATTTTCCATGGCTCCGCTCACAAAATCGCGCACCACCACCTGGCTGTATTTGTCCCAGGGATAGTCTATTCCAGTGTATTTGCTGAAAAACTCCATCATTTCGGGTGTGTTTCCGAATATATTTTTAGCACGGGATGTATAGGGTTTTTCAACGAGGTAAGAAACGGGTTTGTCGCGCCATTTGTCCTGGATTTCTGCCCAGTCACCAATGGCCATCATAGCAAGATAGGGTGCGTGGGGCAGTTTTTGCTCCCAGCAATCGGTGCGCGTGCCATTGTTGTTTTTTACGGATGAAATTTTCAGGCCGTTGCTCAGGCTTACCATGCTGTCAGGGATGGTCATGCAGATGCGCTGGGTCATTTTCTGGTTGGGCGCATCGATGGTGGGAAACCATCGGCTGCTGCTTTCGGTTTCGCCCTGTGTCCATATTTGTCGGGGCTTTAGCGGATCGGAGCCATCAGGATTGATGAAATACAGGCCACGGTCCCCGGTGATGGCAGAACCACTTTCAGATTCAGTTCCATATGGCTTTGCGGTATATTTAATTTTAAGGGTTGCCAAAGGGTTGGCAGTGGTAAATACTACTCCCGGTATTATTACTAGGTGAAGGCTGTCTGCATAGGAAAATGCAGCTGTTTTCCATACATCATTCTGCTTTATCTGCACGGAATGAACATCCATGTGCTTGGCGTCGAGCAGGATACTGTCGGTTTCATAGAAGTGCAGTTTCAGGGTGATTTCGGCTTCACCCAAAAGCTGTTTTTTGCCAAAATCAAAGCTTACATACAGGTTGGTATGTTGCAGTTCCCAGTCGCTGTAGCGGGCAGATCGGTAATCGGATAGCAGAATTTCGTTTTCGCCGGTCCAAATGGCTTCGCCTATGGCTGCCGCACTGTCATAAGCCACACTGTCAGTCAATGATTCGAAGCTGTATTTGCGATACGTGCTGCAAGCGGATAAGATTGCTGATACGCTGAGTATGAAAGCAAGTTTTTTCATTTTAATTTTTCTTCTCTAAAAAGTTCCCAGGCTTTTTCGGCCTGTTTTTGCAGCATTAACATCCCATTAAAAACAGTTGCTCCATGCTGTGTTGCTTTTTGCATGAAAAGCGTAAGTTCCGGGTTGTATATGAGATCAATAACCGTGTGTTTGGATGTTATATGTTCGTATGGAATGGGAGGACATTCATCTTCTACTGGGTACATTCCAATCGGGGTTGAATTGATAATAAGTTGGTGTGATTGCATCATTTCATTGTCCAACTCAGCGTAGCTTTTTTCATCCGGACCCGGATTGCGGCTGATGACTGTGTATGGAATCTGATATTGATTCAATACATGGCAAACGGCTTTTGAAGCACCACCGGAACCCAAGACCAGGGCTTTGTCTGATTTTACTGCACCGGCCGATAAGAGCAGTGATTCAAATCCAAAGACATCTGTGTTGTATCCAATTAATGAATATTTACTGCCGTTGCGTCGAACACTGACGGTATTCACAGCCCCAATTTCAAGGGCTTCCGACGAAACTTCATTTAGGAAAGGAATAACTTCTGTTTTGTAGGGGATGGTTACATTGAAGCCACGTAAATCAGTATAATTTTCAAGGATGGCAGGTAAGTCATTAATAGTTTGCAGCGGGAAAAGCCTGTATTCCCAATCGGTGATGCCTTCCTTTTTGAAAATCTGAGAAAACAGTTCGGGAGACCTGCTATGGCCAATGGGATTGCCTATCAGGCCCAGCAAGTGCATGTTACTTTTTGGAAAATTTTGATTTCAGGAATTGAAAAATCATGGGGCAGACGGAGATGAAAATGATACCCAAAACTACTTTTTCGAAGTTCTTCATCACCCATTCATTGCTGCCAAGGAGGTATCCGGCAATACTGATGCTGCACACCCAAAGAACCGCTCCGGCAATGCAATAGCCAATGAATTTGCGGTAGCCCATGGTTCCGAGTCCTGCGGCAAAAGGAGCAAATGTTCTCACAATCGGCACAAAGCGCGCCATGATGAGGGTTTTGCCACCGTGTTTTTCGTAGAAAGCGTGGGTTTGATCCAGGTATTCCCGTTTCAGTAATTTCCATTTAAGGTCGAAAATGCGCACCCCAATTCGGCTTCCGATGTAATAGTTGGTATTGTCACCCAGCAGTGCAGCAGCAATGAGCAATGGAATCAGTATGAATATGCTGAATTCGTTGGCGGGATTGGCAGCGAGTGCACCGGCGGCAAACAGCAGGGAATCACCGGGCAACAGCGGCATTACCACCAGGCCGGTTTCTACAAAAACGATGAGAAACAAAATGGCGTAAAGCCAGTTGCCATATTCGCGAATCCAATCATTCAGGTAGTCGTTGAGGTGTGTGATAAAATGCAAACCGTCGGAGAAAATATTCAAAATAGTCATTGATACTGCAATTTTACTTCAAAATGGCGGTTTATTATACAGGAACTGTATTTTTGAATAATGAAATTCAGACTTTTGACATGGGTGTTTCTTCTGATGGTCGCATTTTCTGCCTGTAAAGCCATTCAGCAAAAGCAACCCAAAAAAGCCAGGGCCAAATCGGGCTGTAATTGTGGTTTTTGAAAAATTTGTATATTATTTGTAAATTCTTTGTTATTTGTGTAATTTTGGGGTGTGGTAAAGCGAAAATATCCGGAGCTGGAAGCGGGCATGTTTCATGGGTTGCACAAGGCAGTTCAGGAGCGGACCGGCATTTCATTGCCTGTCATTCATCAGGCATTGACCGAGCAGGATGATCGCTCTGCAAAAAAGTTGCTTGCGATTCGCACTGCATTGGAAATTATTCGCGAGCGTTCGGATTTAAATGATAAGGAATATGTAGATTCTGATTCGGACTTGTTGACAGTTGGTGAGCCGGTTGCAGAGTATGCCATGTTGGATCTTGACCGTCTTTACACCTACTGGGATTATCTGAAATGGTCATTTTTGGACCGTGTAGAATTGATTAAGGGTAAGGTGGTGAAGATGTGTCCGGCGCCCAGCCGCAATCATCAGCTGGTAGTTCGTGTTGTTAACCGCTATTTTGATCAGTTTTTTTTGCATAAGTCCTGTGGGTTGTTCTATGCACCTTTTGATGTCAGGCTTCCTGTTCCCGGTGCGAAAAAAGACAGTACTGTGGTTCAGCCCGATTTGACTGTCATTTGTGATTTAAGCAAGGTGGATGAGCGCGGTTGTTTTGGTGTGCCTGATATACTGGTAGAAATTGTTTCGCCGGGTAATTCCCGTCATGATATGAATGTTAAATTCAAGCTGTATGAAGCCTGTGGGGTTAAGGAATACTGGATAATTCAGCCGCAGGAACGCAGTGTTTTGATTTATGTTCTGGAGAATAAAAAATATATTGGATTGGCTCCTTTCACAGAAGGCACCGATGCGGCAGGGCTGTTATTTCCTGATCTTAGGCTGCCTGTAGATACAGTGTTTGCCTATCTCCCAAAAGAATAGCTTTATTCTATTTAATAATAAACAAAAAATGACATATTTTCAGTAATTTTGCACCCCGATTTATAACATGACAACAGAAACCACATCCTATCTTCCTTACAAAGTAAAAGATATTACCCTGGCCGAATGGGGCCGCAAGGAAATCCGCATGGCGGAAGCCGAAATGCCCGGTTTGATGGCAATCCGTGAAGAATACCGTGGCAGTCAGCCCCTCAAGGGTGCGCGTGTTGCAGGCTGTCTTCACATGACTATTCAGACTGCCGTTTTAATAGAAACCCTGAAAGAACTGGGTGCCGAAGTTACCTGGAGTTCCTGCAACATTTTCTCAACCCAGGACCATGCCGCCGCTGCCATCGCTGCTGCGGGTATTCCTGTGTATGCCTGGAAAGGCATGACAGAGGAAGAATACGAGTGGTGCATTGAGCAAACCCTTTATTTCGGTCCTGACCGTCAGCCGCTGAACATGATTCTCGATGATGGAGGTGATCTCACCAATGTGGTTTTGGATAAATACCCTCACCTGGCTGCCGGTATCAAAGGCATCAGCGAAGAAACAACCACCGGTGTTCACCGCCTGTATGAGCGCGTGACCAAAGGAACGCTGCCCATGCCTGCTATCAATGTAAATGACAGCGTAACCAAGAGCAAGTTTGACAACAAATACGGTTGCAAAGAATCGCTGGTGGATGCCATCCGTCGTGCTACCGACGTTATGCTCGCCGGCAAAGTGGCTGTGGTTTGCGGATACGGCGACGTAGGAAAAGGAAGTGCCGACAGCCTTCGTGGTGCCGGTGCCCGCGTAATCGTGACTGAAGTTGACCCAATTTGTGCCCTTCAGGCCGCTATGGATGGTTATGAAGTTCGTACGCTTGAGAATGCCATTCCCCGTGTCAATATCGTGGTTACTGCCACCGGTAACTGCCAGATTGTGACGGACAGGCATTTCAAAATGATGAACGACAAAACCATCGTTTGCAACATTGGCCACTTCGACAATGAAATTGATATTGCCTGGTTGAACAGCAACTACGGCAGCACCAAATACACTATTAAACCTCAGGTTGATGTTTACAACATTGACGGCAGGGAAGTAGTGGTGCTGGCAGAAGGCCGTCTGGTAAACCTGGGTTGCGCCATGGGTCACCCCAGCTTTGTAATGAGTAACAGCTTTACCAACCAGACGCTGGCTCAAATTGAGTTGTGGAAAAACCACAGTAACTACGACAACAAAGTGTATGTGTTGCCCAAGCATCTGGATGAGAAGGTAGCGCGTTTGCACCTTGCCCACATTGGAGCTGAGCTTACCGAGCTCACCCATGAGCAGGCCGATTACATCGGTGTATCTGTTCAGGGTCCGTTCAAAAAGGATCAGTACCGTTATTAAATTTTAAAAAAAAATCACAGAAAGCCATCCGAAAGGGTGGCTTTTTTGTTGTTACTTTTGCCCCAATGTTTTCGGGAAAACCTTATCTGAAGCGGGCCTTGTTGTTTGCCTTCGGATTAAAACTTTTTTATCTGTTATTGGGAAATTTGCTGCCGAACGGCTGGAATGGAATTGAGCATGTACTGGATGTTTTTGCCCGCAATGATTCGGGGTGGTACAACCTTATTTCCCGCGAGGGTTATCCAACGTCTCCGCCGGCTGAATGGCAACAAACGCCATTTGCCTTCTTTCCTTTGTATCCTTCCTTTATTGCGTTGTTTCGGCTGCCGGTGTCCTGGTTTACCCAAAATCCGGATTTGATATATGTTTCAGCCTCTTTCTTCGCCCATTTGCCGTTGACATGGCTTTGGGTAAGCATATTGTTTAAATGGCTGGAATCTACCGGGATGGAGCCACGCAGGGTTTTTATTTACAGCATTTTCTTTCAGGTATTTCCCTATCATTTCTTTTACCACATGTTCTACAGCGAAATGATGTTTTCCATCCTGTTTATGTGGGCTTTGATATCGGTTTCTCGGAAGGCTCATCTTTCGCTGGCAGCAGCTGTGGCACTGTTAACGCTTTGCAGGCCCACCGGAATTGTGTTTTCTGCAGGGCTGGGATTATGGATTCTGGCTGATAATGGCTGGTTTCGAATATTGAAAGAAAAAGAAAAGATAAAACAAATACTGGCTTTGCTGGCAGCACCCGGAGCCTTGGTAATGTGGATGGTTTATTTGCATAATCACTGTGGTGATGCCATGGCTTTTAGCCATACCCAATCTGCCTGGGGACACGCCTACACATGGCCATGGGAATCGTTTTTTGCAGGTGGGCAATGGTATCAGCAGGCCATGTCGGTTTATGTGTTGCTTCTGGTGGGTTTAACTATTTTACTATTCAGAAAAGCAGGAACCGGTGAAAAGCTATTTGTTGCCGTAAATGTTTTATTTCCACTGATGACCGGCACAGTGGCCAGTTTTTACCGCTATTTTTCGGTAATCCCGCAGTTTTTTGTTCGCTTCTTTACCTTACTGGAAACGCGGTGGATATGGGTAGCAGGAATTTGTATGCTGATGAACCTTATCCTGTATTATGTTTGGGTTTCGGTATTGTTACCATGGCCCGAGGCATGGCTTACCTATTAAAACCCCTTAAAGAGTTTTACGCCGCCGCCGTCTCTTCTGTCTCGGTCGGTTCGTCATCTTCGTCGGTAATGTCTTTTTCAATAACCAGATTATCGATGATAAACTCTTGCCTTTCCGGGGTGTTTTTACCCATGTAATAGCTCAGTACTTTTTCGATGCTGCTATCTGCGCTAAGTACCACGGGCTCCAGGCGAATATCCGATCCTATAAACCTTGCAAATTCTTCGGGAGAAATTTCACCTAAGCCCTTAAATCGGGTGATTTCGGGTTTACCTCCCAATTTTTTTATGGCTCTTTGACGCTCTTCATCATTATAACAATAAAAGGTTTCCTTCTTGTTTCTAACCCGGAAAAGTGGAGTCTGCAAAATGTATAAATGCCGGTTGCGGACCAGATCCGGAAAGAACTGCAGGAAGAAGGTCATCATCAGCAGTCGAATGTGCATGCCATCTACATCTGCGTCAGTAGCTAAAACCACTTTATTGTAACGCAGATTATCCACCGATTCCTCAATATCGAGGGCATGCTGCAACAGGTTGAATTCTTCGTTTTCATACACCACTTTTTTCTTTAGGCCATAGCAGTTCAAAGGTTTACCTCTAAGGCTGAAAACCGCTTGCAGATCAGGGTTACGACTTTTGGTGATGCTTCCGCTGGCACTGTCTCCCTCAGTGATGAAAAGGGTAGTTTCAAACCGTTTTTCATTTTTCTCATCGTGGAGGTGTACACGGCAGTCACGAAGTTTTTTGTTGTGGAGGTTAGCTCTTTTGGCGCGCTCTTTGGCGAGCTTTTGCACTCCGGCCATGTCTTTGCGTTCGCGCTCGTTTTGCAGAATTTTCTTCAGCAGGGCATCGGCGGTGGTCGGGTTTTTGTGCAGGTAATCGTCTACCTGTTTTTTCACAAACTCCAAAATACCGGCTTTGATGCTGGGGCCGTCGGGACCCATATCGGCGCTGCCGAGTTTGGTTTTGGTCTGGCTTTCAAAAACAGGTTCCTGCACACGCACGCTCACGGCGGCAGTTATAGAGCCGCGAATGTCAGATGCATCGAATTCTTTTTTATAAAACTCGCGGATTGTTTTCACCATGGCTTCGCGGAAAGCCTGCAGGTGTGTTCCGCCCTGGGTAGTGTATTGTCCGTTTACAAACGAATAATAATCTTCACCGTAACTGTCCGTATGGCTGAATGCAATTTCCACGTCGGTGCCTTTTGCGTGCACAACAGGATACAGCATGGTTTCGGGATTTACCTTGTGCTCCAGCAGATCCAGCAGTCCGCGTTTGCTGCTGTAATTCTCGCCGTTGTAGTTGATGGTTAAACCTGCATTCAGGTAGGTGTAATTCTTTATTTGCTCACGCAGGTAGTCATTTACGAACTTATAGTTCTTGAAAATGCTGTCATCCGGTTCGAAAATAGTTAGTGTGCCATTCGATTCTTTGGAATCGAATTCCGGCAGGTCTTCTTTGAGTTCGCCCTTAGAGAATTCGGCTTTCTTGCCGCGGCCGTCTCGAAAACTCTGCACACAGAAATAGTGGCTAAGGGCGTTCACAGCCTTGGTTCCCACACCGTTCAACCCAACAGATTTCTGAAACGCACGGCTGTCGTATTTGCCACCGGTATTGATTTTGCTTACACAGTCAATTACTTTGCCCAGGGGAATGCCACGGCCGTAATCCCTTACGGTAACGCGGTGTTCTTCCACTTTCACCTCGATTTTTTTACCATTACCCATCACGTGTTCATCGATGGAGTTATCAAGGATTTCTTTCACCAGCACATAAATACCGTCATCGGCAGCGGTACCATCGCCCAATTTGCCGATGTACATACCCGGACGGAGCCGTATATGTTCTTTCCAGTCAAGACTTCGGATTTCGTCTTCGGTATACCTGGGTGTATTTTCTGTCATAATTGCAATATTATAATTTGATTTGCCTCCGCTCCACCATAGTTGTTCACAGTCTTACTAAATTTGCACATGCGTTTTTCAATCGTAATTACTTTATCCGTATTGTTTATAGCCTGCCAGACAGAGCTGGACAAAAAGCTGTCTCTGATTCAGCCGTATATGAAGCAGGTACAGGACTCCATGAATGTGAGCGGTATACCGGATTCGATGGCAGGGCATTTTCAGCAGTTTGCGGCGCAATTTCCGCAGCACAAATCCAGCGAAAAACTGCTATATGCAGCCAACCTGATGGCGGAGCGCAGCGGTCGGTATTTTGAATGCGGCAAATGGTGTGAGATGTATGTGGCGCATTATCCGAACGGCCAGTATGTGTTTGCGTCGCTGGTAGCAGCGGCCCACAACTACGAGAAAATAGAGCAGTTTGATAAGGCTATCGAATACTACGACAAAGCGGCTAAAAAAGATCCTAACAGCACGCTGGGCAAGCAATGTGCCCAAACTTCCGCCATGCTGAAAAAGGGTCTGATAACCCCCGAGCAGCAGCTGGAGTATATTCTGCAGAACAGCAAGGATACTGCCCAATAATTACTTTTTCTTTTTCTTCTTGAATTCTCCGCGTTTCCACGCGTCCAGAAACTGCATCCAGGCCACGGGGCTGAGGTAGTTTTGGGGAGGTGCCTGTTTGTAATAATACAATTGCTGAACACGGCTCTGGGCAATCATCTGCTGGCTGGCTTTGGCGTCGGCAGGACGCAGTTTAAGCTCTTCCTTTGCCGCTTCCAGCTCCAGGTTTTTACGGGCAATTTCGTAGGCATCATCCGGGGGCGTCGTGTTCACAAATTCGTGGTCAAAAAAAGATTTGGAGGGCAGTGCCCGAATAAAAATCACCGGGATATCAATGGTGTCTTGCACCATGGTTTTGATGATGTTGTAGCGGTTTGATGAAAGTGTGTCAGGAATTACGTGCCATGATGCCGTTTTTTCGGCCTGTGTAAACCACAGCGTATCTCCTTTGAGTGCCACAATATCGAAATGTCCGAGCAAATCGGTGTAACCTGCAAGACCGCGGCGGCTGTTTTTGATGGCTACATAGGGAATGGGTTTGAGGCTGTCGGAAGTGAGCACAAGGCCTGTGAACAGGATATACGGATTCAGGCTCTTTTGAGCCCTGATTTCACGGGGTACAAGAAATAGTAGGGCTAGGAAGACAACTACAATTGCTTTGTGCATGTTTTTACTCATAAATATACGCATTTTTCCCCGCATTTCCAAATTTACCATCCGTTTACGGTCCATACTATACCGGCAATGACCGTGCCAAGCACAATCAGGGGGGGAGAAATTTTCTGAGAGAATATGAGAATACCTGCCAGAATAAAAACACCGATGGCGGATGTATCGGCTTTTACAGTGGCTATTCCTTCCCAGAAATGCTGGTTAATAATTAGTGCTGCCGAGAGAATGAAGCCGACCGATGCGGCAAAAATGCCATCGAGTGACCGCTTGATAATGGGATATGTCTGAAGTCTGCTCCACAAGGGAAAGGCGAAGAATACCAGCAGAATTCCCGGTAAAAAAATACCCACAAGCCCAATGATACAGCCCAGCAGTTGACCGTCGAAACCAAAACCAGAGGTACGCATGGCAATTCCATTTAGGTAAACTGCCAGGTTGAAGTTTGGCCCCGGCATTCCCTGAATGAGCCCAAGGCCGGTGTTAAGCTGTTCAATGCTCATGTAGGGTTTGTGGTAAACATAATGTTCCATGGCCATGGCACTTAGGATATTGCCACCGCCAAAGGAAAGCGCCCCCATACGGTAAGTGTTCTCAAACAACACAATAGGCTTGCTGAGTCCAAGCGTATCTTCATTTGCACTCAAAACCATGCCCAGTCCGCCGATTAGCAGAAATATCAGCAACAGCAGGCTGAGGTTTGCCCAGCGAACTTTACCAAATGGCTGGGGATTGGGTGTGAATTGCCTGTTCCCGAAATTGCTGCTGATAACCCCGCCAAGAAGCACGCCAAAAGGGAAAATCAGCGGGTTTCTGAATACAAATCCTGCCAGTCCGGCCAGGATAAAAATCAGGTAATTTACGTTATCTTTTCGGATCATTTTGAACATGCTGAATACTGCGTAGCACAGAAATGCAGCCACCATAGGTTCGAGAAAACGAAGGTGTCCTTTGCTCAGGAATGCGGGAGATAGCGTAAAAATAGCCATAATCAGTGCTCCGGGCAAAACCCAGGCAAGCAGGGTGAGAAAAGCAAGGCCCGGACCGCCAAGCTTAAATCCGATTGCTGTAATAGTCTGGGTGGTGCTGGGTCCGGGAAGGATGCTGCAAAAAGCATTGATGTCAATCAGATCTTCGCGGGTGATGAAATTCTTTTGCTCAACCAGTCTTTTCTGGAACAGGGGCAGGTGCATTTGGGGACCTCCAAAGGCTGAGCAGCCGAGCCAGAAAGCAGATTTAAGAAATTGCCACTGCCTGAGTTTCCCTATTTTTGCACTGTGATGTGGCATTCAATAAGCAAAACAACGAAAATATGGGCAATTATGGCAGTTTTTTTGCCGCTTTTTATCATGTTTTCCATGGGATGTGGCGGAGGCGGGGTCCCGGAGAACCGGGCTGAGTGTATTCGAGGTACCGATTCCCTGTGGGGATCTCTCAAGCAAATCCGCAGCAGATTCGGATATAAAATAAACGAGATTGACGAGCGTCGACACTACATGGACAGTGTTCTTCAGTGGCTGAAATTTGCCGAAGGAAACAAAATAGCACCGGAAATGCGTTCTCAAATACTGCAATACAGTTCTGTTTATCGTATCTATAAAGGTTACGCCCCCAAATACAAAGAGCATGTTTTGAAGGCAGAGGAACTGTTCTATGAAATCAAGGCACTCGACAAACAGGTAAGAAGCGGTGTATTTGACAGCAACCTGCCGGATTTTGGCAAAGAATTCAGGAGAATCGGAGGAGCGTTAACACAGCTGGAAATGGAGTTGGATGAAACCCTTGGAAAGCTGAATGCCGTGGAGCCTACCTACCGCCGCATTGCAGGTCCAGTGGAAGATTTTGCCGAAAAGATGCACTAAATCCATTCGCCGGGCCAGGTTTCCTTTGCCGGGAACGATGCCTTCAGTTTCACCAGTCCCTCCGAACATTTTCTCCGCCATTCTTCCGCTTCATGCGGATCTTGAGACATAACCCTGTGGTTTTTCATTCGAAGCCATGCGCGGGTTTCTTCAATGTAGTGTCGGGCAGATTCGGTGAAGCAGGCTTCGCAAAACCTTTTGAAAATGTATTCTGTGGCCCAGGCCGTAGGATGCGCCAGGTCTTCCGTGTAGTATCGGTGGTCTCGCAATTCCTCGGTTTGTATTTCGTAGGAAGGGAAGTACATTATGTCTTCGTGTTCTTCTCTGAGTGAGGCCAGGGCACTGATGAGGCGACTCTTGCTGATTACGTTTTCCTGTATACCGTCGCGAAGATGTTTTACCGGACTAATGGTAAACATAATCCTGATTTTTGGGTTGATCATGCGCAGGTAGTAAATGCAATCCCGGTAGGCTTTTCCAATCTCTGTTTCAGTAAGATGTCGAGAGGTAAATTCATGATCGGGTATTTTGTGACAATTCCCAACAATCATTTCAGGTTGCCGCATTTGCCAGACTTTGGCAGTGCCTGGCGTAATGATGGCGATATCGGTTTTGGTCAGAAATTCATGGGCAGTTTCTATGTTCCGGTTAATTTGATTTGCGAGTATTTCGGCGTTTTTGTGTCTAAAACTTCCATGGTGATGCATGCTGTGAAATTCGCCTGCATGGTAGGTGAAATCATGCGCACTGTATCGGTACTCAGAGGCTGTTTTTTCAAGAGAAAGGGCGATGCTGTATGGGTTGAACAGAATGCCGTACGGATTATTCAGGCATTCAAAACCGGTGTTTATCAGGTTGTTAAATATATTTTCAGAAAAGCAGGATCCGATAAAAAAGATGCGGGAATTGATATCTGCAAATGGATAGGGTTTTATGGGGAAATCGGTATTTTGCCGGTTCTTAAAAATTTCAGAAGACATAGGCGCAAAATACGCAATAAGGCGTTTTCAGGGAATATATTTGCCTCATGTACCCGGATTTGCGGAAAAAAGAGAATTTACACGTTGTTTTCTGGCTTGTCAAAGACTTTGCCTGGCTTGCGGATTTTCAGTTGCTTGGAATGGGGATGGCGCTGCCTACCGTTATTCTGTCTTACTGGCTCACTTACAAAAGCCGTTCAAACCGCACCGATTTCTTTCACAATCTTGCCGTTTCATTCTGGATAACGGGTAATTCGATGTGGATGGCAGGAGAATTTTATTTTAATGATACCAAGCGGCATCTGGTGATTCCTGTATTTATAGCCGGGCTGGCCGTAATCGCCTATTATTATTTTACCGATTATTTCAGCAAAAAAGCGCAATAAACGGCAACGGAGTTAGTCGCTGTCCAGATAGTATTTTTATCTAAACGCAGAAAGGCCTCAAGGCAAGGGTTTTCAAGCTTAATTTGCAGCTATTGCGTAACTTTGCGCCCAACATGTCTGAAGTACAGATTTATCAGCCAAAAAACAATGTTCGCATTGTTACAGCGGCAAGCTTATTTGACGGTCACGATGCTGCTATCAATGTGATGCGGAGAATTATACAGGCCACGGGTTGTGAAGTAATTCACCTGGGTCACGACCGCAGTGTGCAGGAGGTGGTGGAAACCGCAATACAGGAGGATGCCCATGCCATTGCCATGACTTCTTATCAGGGCGGACACAATGAGTATTTCAAATACATGCATGATTTACTGAAGGAGCGTGGCGCCTCACACATCCGAATTTTTGGCGGTGGCGGTGGTGTAATTCTACCTTCAGAAATTAAGGATCTGATGGAATACGGGATTACCCGTATTTACAGCCCGGATGACGGACGCGAAATGGGTTTGCAGGGCATGATCAATGATCTGGTGCAACGAAGCGATTTCCCTGCAGGTGCCGAAATAACCGGCAATGCAGCACAATTGAGCGTTAAGGCAAAAGGACAAATCGCAAATCTTATATCGGCTGCTGAAAATCACCCGGAAAAGCATGCTGCTGTGCTGTCTCAAATCCGCGAAAAAGCGGCAGGTGTAAAAACCCCGGTTTTGGGGATTACCGGCACCGGCGGAGCAGGAAAAAGCTCATTGGTGGATGAACTGGTGCGCCG